>JAQUZV010000094.1 GCA_028691155.1 Victivallales bacterium | reverse complement strand
TGGTTATTCCGACCGGCAGATTGCGCATCTGCTCCATTGCCATGAGATGGATGTTTTCCGCGCCCGCAAGGAGATCGGACTGCTGCCGATTTACAGTTTGGTGGATACCTGCGCCGGAGAATTCGAAGCCTATACGCCTTACTATTATTCTACCTACGGCGGCGTCGACGAATGCCAGGTCGAATCGGCGAAAAAGAAGATTATGATTCTCGGCGGCGGTCCCAACCGGATCGGGCAGGGGATTGAATTCGACTACTGCTGTGTTCATGCCTCCTTCGCGCTGCGCGAGGCGGGCTACGAAACCATCATGGTCAACAGCAATCCGGAAACCGTCAGTACCGACTATGATACCAGCGACAAGCTGTTCTTCGAACCGCTTACACTCGAAGATGTGCTGCATATTTATGAACGCGAAGGCTGTGCCGGCGCCATCGTCCAGTTCGGCGGCCAGACGCCGCTCAACCTGGCGAGCAGCCTGGAAGCCGCCGGGGTCAATGTCATCGGCACCAAACCCCATGACATCGATGCGGCCGAAGACCGCAATTTCTTCAAGGAACTGGTGACCCGCATCGGCATCCTGCAGCCCCCGAACGGTATTGCCACCAATATCGAACAGGCGGTGGCAATCGCCGGTCGGATCGGTTATCCGATTCTGATTCGTCCTTCGTTCGTTCTGGGCGGACGGGCGATGGTGATCGTGCACAATGAGGAATATCTGCGCAAATATATGACCGAGGCCGTGGAAGCGTCGGAAGAACGCCCGGTTCTGATCGACCGCTTCCTCGAAGAAGCAACCGAACTGGATGTGGATTGCGTCAGTGACGGCGAAACTTCGGTGATCGGCGCGATTATGGAACACGTGGAACTGGCCGGAATCCATTCCGGCGACAGTGCCTGCATGATTCCCACCATGACGCTTTCGCCGGAGGTGTTGCAGGTTATCCGCGAACATACTTTTGCGCTGGCCCGGGAACTGCATGTCTGCGGTCTGATGAATGTGCAGTATGCGGTGAAAGGTAACGATGTCTATATTCTGGAAGTCAATCCCCGGGCGTCGCGGACGGTGCCGTTTGTCAGCAAATCCATCGGCGTGCCGCTGGCGAAGGTGGCTTCGCTGGTCATGGTGGGCCGCAAGCTGAAGGAGATCGGGTATACGGCGGAAATTACGCCGTCGTATTATGTGGTCAAGGAGGCGGTTTTTCCATTTGTCCGTTTTCCGGGCATTGACGTCAAGCTCAGTCCGGAAATGAAATCCACCGGCGAGGTCATGGGGATCGATTTCTCGCCCGGCATGGCTTATCTGAAAACTCAGGTGGCGGCCGGCAATACGTTGCCGGTGAAAGGCAATGTCTTCGTCAGTTTCCGCGATGCGGACAAGGAAGAGGCCATTCCGCTAGTGCGCGAACTGGTAAATCTCGGCTTCGAAATTTATGCCACCCGGGGCAGCGCCACCTGTCTGTATGACGCCGGGGTCAAGACCCATGCGATTTTCCGCATCTCCCGCGGCCGTCCGAACGTGCTCGACATGATGAACGAAGACCGGTTGCAGTGGATCATCAATACGCCTTCCAACGGCGAAGAAGCGATGTTGGATGAAGTGCAGATGCGGACTCAGGCGGTGCGGCGCGGCATTACCATTACCACGACTCTGAGCGGGATGGAGGCGGCGGTCGACGGCTTGAAAGCATTGCGTGAAACGAGTCGGATGGAAATCTGCAGTGTTCAGGAATTCCATCGGATGGCGCCCCGGCTGCATCTGTAATTCCGTGGCGATACGATTCCGACCGGGAGCGATGCGATGGCGGCTGTTCCCGGCCGTACAAATTTTATTGACGAAATCATGGCGGTAAGAGGAAAAAGCAGGGTCAAAACAACCGGAAAGACCATCTCGCGGCGGTGGCGGATGCTGTTGGCGATGGTGGCGGTATTGATGCTGGCGGCGGCGGCGGCGGCCTCGTTCTGGCTGGTGAAAAGCTTTCTTTTTTCCCGTAACAACCATTTCCGGTTGCATCGGGTTCAGGTCAGCAGCACCGGGTGGTGGAACGGACGGGTGGCCAAAGTGCGCGAAATCCTCGATCTGCCGTCGGACGATGTCAATCTGTTTCTGCTCGATCTGCGCCGGTTGCGTGCCAAACTGGAAGATCAGCCCAGTATCCGGGAGGCCGAGGTCGACCGGGTGTTGCCAGACCGACTGGATATTCATCTGATCGAGCGCATTCCCCGCGCCTATCTCAATGAGAGCGGGTCGACCTGGGTGATCGATGATGCCGGGATGGTTATGGATCGCGATTCCTGTATTCGGATGGCCGGCGGGATTCCGGTGATTCACGGCTTGGATCCCAAACTGCGGTTGTTTGCCGGGGGGCAACTGTCCGAACTGCAACCGGTGCTCAACCTGATCATGATGACCATTACTGAATTCAGCGACATGAGAATTCAGGATATCAGCGTCAACAATCCCCGCCAGTTGACCCTGATCCTCTATTACAACGGTATTTCCCGCCGCTACAAGGTGATTTTTCCGGTCAACCGGATTCATACTCCGTCGGATATCCGGGAGATGCTGTATCGGCTGCGCAGCGTGATCCGCACCGCTTTGCGCAACGGCAACAACGGACATGTGATCAATCTCGGCTTCAGCGGGCAGGCGGTGATCCGCTGATATACGGCGCAATTCTCAACGTTGACAAGGGGGACTGGCAATGACGGCGAATTTTGCCGGAGACAAAAAAATAGGAGCTTCGATTTTATCCGGTCCGGAAACCCGGCTCAAGCATTGGGCCGTGCCGCGGTTGCCGTCGTGGCTGGAAACTTATCATCTCACTTTGATGACGGTGTTGTGGAGTGCCGGGAATGTGGCGTGCGGCTTTCTGGCCCGGCGTTCGCTACAGTGGTTGTGGGGCGTCTCGCTGTTGATCGTGCTGCAATACCTGACCGATTTGTTTGACGGCGAATTGGGACGGCAGCGTCGGACCGGTCTGATCAAATGGGGCTTTTACATGGATCACTTCCTGGATTATATCTTTCTGTGTTCGCTGGTATTTGTCGGCTACCTGATTTCGCCGCCGGGGTTGGAAGTGTGGTATTTTGTCCTTTTGGTGATCTTGGGCGGTTTCATGGTCAATTCGTTTCTTTCCTTTGCCGCCACCAATGAGTTCGAGATTTACCGCTACGGCGTCGGGCCGACGGAAATGCGCGTGGTTTTCATCGGCATCAACACCTATATCACGCTGGCGGGAACCGGCGCGTTGCCCTGGTTGGTGCCGGGGACGGTGGCGGTTTGTCTGGCGGGACTGCTGATCAACTGTCGGCAAATTCATGGCAAACTATGGCGTTTGGATATGGCGGCCAAAGCCGCCGCCGAAAAATAGACGGCGACCGGCCGGCATTTATGGCTGCGATTTCCGGGACGCCGGCGGCGCCAGAAATTTTTCCAACTCCCGCACCGCATCGTTCATCCCCTCCGCCATCAGGCGGGGATACAGCGACATTTCCCGATCATTGCGGTAATAGAGTCCGAGCGTCAGATAGTCTTCGCGTTCAAAGCCGTAGACCCATACGGTTTGTCCGGTTTTCCGGTCGACCAGCCAGAGGCAGAGCGCGAGCCGGTTGAGGGCGGTTCCGGCCGGTGCGCCGATAAGCCATAGCCAGGCCCCTTCAAACGACAATCCGTAAGAAAACGTACGGCCATAGTAATAGGTGGACATGACGGCGCCGCGCAGCATATAATCGGATTGTGCGGCGCGGGGGTCGGCTTCCGTCATGACTTGGGTGAAGAGATTGGCGTGTTTCAGACTGATGGCGGCGGCCCGGGAAAGATCGCGACCGGGAGTGAAACGATATTGATTCAACCCCATATACCAGCTCCCGTCTTCCGGCCGTTCATAATCGAAATAACCGAACGGGCACAGTGGAATGAAATAGAGATAAAGTGGATCGAGATCATTGCTTTCGCCGCGGAAATCCCGGAAGTTTTCCACCGTAACCGAATGGGACGGGGTTACTCCGGTTCCGGCTTGCCGCAACGGCGGAGAGGCCGGCGGATATTCAAATGAGGGCGAAGGGGCGGTGCAGCCGCTCAGCAGGATCGCGGCAATTGCCGCGAGGAAGGGGGTAAGAGCGATTCGGGTCATGACGGTATTCCTTGGTTGATTGTCGGCGATAAATGAGGATATGATGAGATTTTAATCAGTCCGGGGGAAAAAGTCAAGCGGTAAAATTAAGACGATTGAAAAGTAGACCGCGTTGCGGTATATTTAAAGTTTTCAACTTATGGACTTGAACAACATGAAAACAGATACCGTATTGGCAAAACTGCAACCGTGGTTTCATCATTATATCGATTCCTTTCCCGATCCCGACGCGGATGTCAGACGCAATTTCGAACTGAAACGTACCCATACCGCCCGGGTCGGCGAGGAGATTCGTTTTCTGGCGCAACGGTTGCGCCTCGACGCCGCCGAAACGGCTCTGGCGGAGATATGTGCCCTCCTGCACGATATCGGCCGTTTTGAACAGTATTACCGTTTTCGGACTTTCATGGACCCGGTTTCCACCGACCATGCCGCGCTGGGACTGGAGGTAATCGACCGCCATGATCTGCTGTGGGGACTGAACGAGGCCGACCGCAGTCTGGTGCGGGAGGCGATCGCCAATCACAACCGGCGCGATATCGATTCCGGACTGGAGCGGCGGACGCGGTTTTTCTCCCGGCTGATCCGCGATGCCGACAAGCTGGATATCTGGAAACTGGTGATTGCCTATTATAACGAAGAAGTGAAAAACGACGCGGTGCGCATCGGTTTGTCTCTCGACAACACCGTAACCGCCAAGGTGTTCGATGATCTGATGGCCGGACGGATTGCCGGCAAGGAGGATTTTCGGACCCTGAACGACTTCAAACTCAACCAGATTGCCTGGGTCTACGATTTGAATTTCAACTGTTCGCTGGAACGGGTGCGCGAACGGCGTTATCTACAGGATATCTTCCGCCATCTGGACGGCGGCCTGCCCGGGGTGACCGGATTTTACTGTCGGGCGCTCAGCTTTCTGTACGGCAACAGCACTTTTGCCTGAAGACAACATGAGCGGATGGCGCCGGTATCGTGCGACGCGGTCCCGGCGTTTCGGTGTGGTATAAAAGCTTGGCGTTACTTTCAGGGGTTGGTTGCCGTTGCCTTGTCTTGAGATGTTGTTCCATCGGGGCGGGAAGGCGCCAGCACGATCCGGAAGCCGGTGTGCGAATCGGAATAATCCGGTGAATCGACCACCACCCGCGATCCGGAACGCATATAGGACGGAATATCTTTCCAGGACCCGCCCCGTAAGACATAGTGCGGCGGGACGGCATCTGCCTCATAATAATCGCCGGTCCATTCCGCCACATTACCGTGCATGTCCCGGAATCCCCAACGGTTGGGCTTTTTCCGGCCGACTTCGCCGGTCTCATTGAAGCTGTTGCCGTTGTAACGGGCATAGTCGTCGACGAGGGTGGGGTTGTCGCCAAAATTGTAGACGGTCGTGCTGTCGGCACGGCAGCAGTATTCCCATTCCTTTTCGTCGGGCAGGCGATATTCATAGCCGTCGGGCAGGCGGCCGGCGGCCTGTTCCCGTTGGGTCAGGCGACGGCAGAACTCCGTGGCGTTGTGCCAGGAGACCCGTTCCACCGGACGGTTCGGCGCTGGTCCGTACACACTGGGATTCTGTAACATCAGCTCTTCGTAAATGCGTTGCGTAGTTTCATCCCGGGCCATCCAGAACGGACGGGAAATCGTTTCCCTTCGGGCCGATTTCAGACTGTGATCCGGATTTTTGCTCCGGGCGGCATCCCCCATCATGAATGTTCCCGGCGCTACCGGCAGCAGCTCCAACTGGAGTTTGGGAATAACGAAAGCAAAGCCGGGATGCGGTTTTTGTCCGTCATGAGTATAGGCATACTGCCGGGCTTTGATGTCGGTGTTGCTGTCCAGTTGCAGGGTTAACTGGAAGAGTCCCGGCGTCAGTTGCAACTGTTGGCGGAGCGGTTGACACCCGGTTTTGCTGATGGTCAACAGGTAATTGCCGGGAGCAAGATGATATCTGGTCCGTTGCGACGGCAAGGCGGCTACGGTTTGGATGATGGTCTCGTTACGGCTTATTTTCAGCGTGGCGCCGACAGGTTTCACCGTCAGTTCCAGTAATGATTCCCGGGCCGGAGCGCCGACGGTGCTTCCGAGAGGCAGCGGCCGGTATTCGGCGGTGGCTTCCGGCGCCGGCGCCGACAGTGGCTGGTAAACCCAACTGATGATCAGGACGAGCAGCAGCAGCCAGAATACGGCGACGATGCTGTAGACGACGGCAAGGGGCAGTTGCCGTACGGTTTTTTTGTTTTGGATGATGGCCTGTTGCAGTTCCGCGATGGAGGCATAACGGTTTTCGGCTTCGTAAGCTGTACATTTGAGGATGATCTCATTCCAGCGTTCCGCGGCGGTGCTGTTGGTCAGCGGTTGGTAGTCATCCGGTTGCATCGGTTCGCCGGCAAGCATGAAGTAGAGTATTGCTCCCAGCGAATATACGGTGCTGCGCTCGTCAGGCACCTGGCCGTCTTTTTGTTCCGGGCTGATGAAAGCAAAGGTTTCCACGATGCTGTGAAGCCGGGGATCGGTGATTTCGTCCGGATCGATGACGACGGCGCGCCGCGCTTCCCGGCGCATGCTGGAGAGCATCCGGCGGCGGGAACGGACATTCTGGCGTCCGGCGATGCTGAAATGGGTCATATCGATGTGGAGCGTACTTTCAATATCTTCTCCGGAACGGCGGCGCGGAGGATAAGCTTCCAGCATCCGGTGCGGAATGCCCAGGCGGGTCAGGGCCGTGTGGCTGTAGCCCGATTCGGACAACAGTTGTCGCAGGAATGCTTCCGGCGCAAAAACTGGTTTGTAAATATCGGTAATACGAATCCGGTTGGACGAATCGAAAAGAATATTGGACGGTTTGAGACTGAAGTGAAAAATACCCGGCGCCGGTGCGGCGCAGGCCACATGGCTGAGCGCGCCGCAAATCTGAAGCAGGATGTTTTTGGCCTGAAATTCGTGCATCTTGCCGTAGTTGTGAATTCGGTCGTACAGCGTTTTGGGACTGTCGCCGGCGGAAGCGACAAAACTGTACACCAGAAAATAGTCGCCGTCGCAACAGGCCGCTTTGTCGACCGCGGCAATATTGGGATGAATAAAATCGTGGATGGACCTCTTCTTTTCCTCGAAGAATTCCTCATAAGCGTCATTGCCGGTATATTCCCGCAACAACAGCTTCAGCACATGATGCTTGCCGGTTACCAGGCTCCTTACCAAATAGGCGTCGTCGATGGCCGACCGCCCCAACAACCGGACGATTTCATAGACCTCGCCGATCAGTTGCCCTTTCTTCCGCATGTCATGGTGATGTTTGTGATCCATTGGTCCGCAACGATAGTTGGGGGTTTGGGTGACGCAACCATTCCGAACCAATGATCGTTCAGGCCGAAATATCGATTGCCGCATCAAGTATTATTGCTTATCGGCCGACAGCGGGAAAAATTTATAGCCTTACCGCGCCCACCAGCTCGGAAAGGTGTCGGATGCCGTATTCTTCCAGATAACGTTCGATACCGTCAATTACCTGCAACGGCGCCATGGGGTCGACGAAGATTGCCGTGCCGACCGCCACTGCCGTCGCTCCGGCGAGAATGAATTCAATGGCATCGTCGCCGTTCATGATGCCGCCCATGCCGATAATCGGGATCTTTACCGCCCGATAAACCTGATGCACCATGCGCACGGCAATCGGCTTGATGGCCGGTCCGCTCAGACCGCCGGTGACGTTGGCCAGTTTGGGGCGTCGGGTCCGG
>JAQUZV010000093.1 GCA_028691155.1 Victivallales bacterium | reverse complement strand
CTCAGGACAGTTCCTCCTGCCAGAATTCCAGTTGTTTGCGGACATGGTCCGGGCCGGTGCCGCCGGTCACTTCCCGGCGTCCGACGCTGTCGACCGCGGAAAACAGGCGGGAGAATTCCGGCGTGGCTTCGGGAATGGTGATTCTCATCTCCTCAAGCGTGGCGCCGTCCAGAGTTTTCCCGTTCTCTCGGCACCATTTGACAAAAGCACCGACCCGATGATGAGCATGACGGAACGGGACGCCGAGCTCGACCAGTTTTTCCGCCACATCGGTCGCCATCAGGGCAGGATCGGAGGCGGCGGCCAACATTCTTTCACGGCGCAACTCCATGGACGCCACCATCGGCGGGAAAACCTTGAGCAGCATATTCACCGTATCCAACGCATCGAAAATCGGTTCCTTGTCCTCCTGCAAATCGCGGTTGTAGGTCAGCGGCAACCCTTTGCAGATCGTCAGCAACGCCATCAGATCACCATAGACGCGACCGGTCTTGCCGCGGGCGATTTCGGCGATATCGGGGTTCTTCTTCTGCGGCATCAGACTGGAACCGGTACAGAAGGCGTCGCCGAGTTCGACAAAGCCGAATTCCTGCGAACACCACAAAATCAGATCCTCGGAAAACCGCGACACGTGCATGGTAAAAATGGCCAGGTCGGAGAGCAGTTCGCACATAAAATCGCGATCGGCCACCGTGTCCATACTGTTGCGGGAAACCATCTCGAACCCCAGCAGTTCGCAGACCATTTCGCGGTTGATCGGCAACGTGGTTCCGGCCAGAGCTCCAGCCCCGAGCGGCAGAATGTTGAGGCGGCGGCGACAGTCGATCAAACGGGAACGGTCACGATCCAGCATTTCGACATAAGCCAGCAGATGATGCGCGAAAAGTACCGGCTGGGCATGCTGCAGATGGGTGAATCCGGGCATGACCGCGTCGGCGTCGGCCGCGGCACGGGACACCAGCGCCCGCTGCAGTTCGCGGATCCCGGCGACAAGGTCGATAATCTCGTCGCGCAGGTAAAGGCGGACATCGAGATTGACCTGATCGTTGCGGCTGCGGGCGGAATGAACGCGGGCGCCTTCATCGCCCAACACCCGGATCAGCTCGTTTTCGATATGCATGTGAATGTCTTCCAATTCGGTGGAAAACGTAAAATCTCCCTTGGCGATTCTGGCGCCGATCTTATCGAGTTCCGCCGCAATCGCCGTGGCCGTTTCCTGGGGAATAATGCCGCAGGCGGCCAGCATGGCGGCATGCGCCTTGCTGCCGATGATGTCATATTTATACAACCGCCGGTCATAAGAGATCGATTCGGTAAAATCGGCAACCACACCCGCGGTTCCGGTACTGAAACGTCCGCCCCATAAAGCCATTTTGTGTCTCTCCGTAATATATTAGCCATCAATTGTTCATCAAACGGTATTATCTCCGAACGGCCGGTTGCCGTCGGCGGGTACTTTAACACGCCGGGAGAAAGATTGCAACCCGTTCCGGCAACTCGGCGCCGCACCATATTACCGGTTGAAATGGGAAATATGGTCGAAGTACTTCAACCGGGAGGGCGAACGCAGTTTTTCCATGGTTTTCATTTCAATCTGGCGGATACGTTCCCGGGTCAAACCGAAGTACCGGCTGACTTCCACCAGCGTGCGCGGCGCTTCCCCGTCGAGACCGAACCGCATCACAATAATCTGCTGTTCGCGCTCGGACAGCGTGGACAGCGCTTCAAACAGCTTTTCCCGCAACACCAGGGAAGAAATCTTCTCCGCCGGATCGCAGTTGTCGTCGTGCACAATGTTCTCCAGCACCGATGTCGATCCCTCTTCATTCACCGGCGACTGCAGCGACAGCGGCTGCCGGGCCATCTTCCGGATCGCGCTGACCCTGGCCACCGGCATCTCCAGTTTGGCCGCCAGTTCCTCCACACTCGGTTCCCGCCCGCACTCCTGAATAAAATGCTGTTCGGTCGCGTTGATCATGTTGATGGTGTTGATCATATGGATCGGAATCCGGATCACGCGGGACTGATCGGCAATCGAGCGGGACACCGCCTGTTTGATCCACCAGGTGGCATAAGTACAGAACTTGTGTCCCAGGTGGTAATCGAATTTATCCAGAGCCCGCATCAGTCCGATATTGCCTTCCTGAATCAGGTCGGTCAGCGGCAACCCGCGATTCTGATAGCGCTTGGCAATACTGACGACCAGCCGGAGATTGGTTTCCAACATTTTTTTCCGGGCCGACTCCATCCGACGTCGGATATCCTCCAGCTCCCGCACCAACGTCAAAAAGTCGGTGGTCGTCATCAGAAATTTTTCTTCCATCAGCCTCCCCCGGGCCGGATCGGGCAACACTTTTCTTCCCAGCTCCATGCCGGCAATTTCCGCCGGAGTCAACCGGGCATATTCCAGCGCCACATCATACCACTCGCCGATAAAATCGTTACCGACGGGGAAACGCATCATCGTCGCCACCGCCTGCTGCCGGATGGCCTCGGACACGGTCCCGGAAGCCCAAGCCTGCTGCAACGCGGCATAGGCCGCTTCGATCTGTTTCGCCCAAGCGGGAATTTTCAGCAAAAAACCTTCCGGCGTGGCCGTCGGGGAATCATCTCCGCCCCAGGAGGAAGGAGGGAAATAATCGCCGACCGTATCCACCGTGCATTGACTGAGCAATTTAAGATGTTCCGGCAGGATAAACCCCAAACGATAGATCAAACGGCGAAATTCCAGGTGACAGTCGCCGATCAAAGAGGTCAACGCCGTCTGCTCCTCTGGAGACAACATGGGCTTGCTGCTGATCTGGCGCAGATAAATTTTCAGGGAATCGATATGTTCCGGTTCTTCTTTATACTTCGAAAGCCGAACCTGCTCTGACGCCATGATCCAAAACCTCTCCTGCGAATTGATTATAACAAGAATATACTCCGAAAATGGCACAAAGCAAGAATTTTATTATTCTCTTTCCTTCCCCGGCGGCCTCCGCCAACAGGAAAAGCGTCAATCACCGCCCCCCGGTCGCCACCTTGGAGGGTCGTGCCGCCGCAGCCGCCCCCCCATCCCGCTCCGGTCGCAACAGGATCGCCCCGACCACCGCGGTAAACGGCGCCACCAGCACCAAACCGATGCTGCCCACCAAAGTTTTGGCCGCCTCGGCCGCCACATAAGGATAATTCATGAAGTCCGGTGTCCCGACCCCCTCGGCGGCAAAAGTCATAATCATGGTCAGATACCCGCCGGAATAGGCCAGCAGCAAGGTGGTCGTCATTGTCCCGACCACCGTCCGCCCGATCCGGATGCCGGACCACATCAATTCACGGCGCGGCAGATCCGGCCGCTGCGTAATTACCTCTTTCATTCCGGCCGCCACGTCCATGGCCAAATCCATGACCGCCCCGGAAGAGGCCAGATAAATCCCGCCGATGTAGATATCGGTCAGATCCAAGTACTCGAATCCGGCAAAAAACAGCGCCTGAGAATAGGGCATCACCGCACCGTCGATACGAAAGGCATGAGTAAATAAAAGGCCCAGCAGACAACTGGCCAACACCCCGGCCACCGCTCCGCAACATGCCGTCGTACCCTTGTCGTTGCAACCGGCCACCAGATAAATGATGGCCGCCGCCAACAGCAGCACCGCCCCCAGCGACACCAGGATCGGATGATAACCCCGCAGACAAAGCGGCACCACCAGACGCCAGATCACCAGACAGGTAAAAACAAAAGAAAGCAGGGACTTCACTCCCACCCAGCCGCTGAAAACCACCAGTAGAAGGGCAAACAGCCCGAACAGCCAGATTTCCTTGCCGATGCGATAATGATCCTGGGCATTGACCGCCGGCGGCGCACCGCCGGGTTGCGGTTTGATGGCCGTCCAGGCCACATCGCCCGGCGCAAAAAGTTTATCGACATCCGCCCGTCCCAACAGACTGTTGGCGCCCCGAAGCTCCCGTCCCCGCCAATGTCCGTCCAGGATCTTCAGCGTCACCAGCTGCACTCCGGCCGTCACCATGCCGTGGCGCTCCACCCCGGCATTGTCCACCGCCACCACCCGGCCCCGGACCTTTTCCCCGCCTGGAGGAGACGCGGCCGTGTGGAACGGTTCGATCAGGAACAAGGCCACACTGCACAGGAAAAAGAAGACGACCATGATCAAGTCGCTACGGTATTCCCGCCAGTATTCCTGAAACGTCTTCATGGCCGCAACGGCGTCACCAGCAGTTTGAGTCGGTTGCCGATATCGGTATTGTCGTTCATCCCGTTGAAGCACCCGGCCTGCCGTCCCCATGCGGACGTCCACACCGGCAGCGACGTGTGGGAAAAGGAATTCCAGCCCAAACCGGCTTTATTGGCCAGAATATGGGTCGCCGTCACACAGAGCGGATCGTAGGAACCGTAAAGGACGCGGTTTTCCGCCTGCCGGTCCTGAAGCTTGTCCTTGCCGGCCAAGGAACGTGCCAAGGCCTGCCGCAACCGTTCCTGTTCGGAGGCCGTCAACGCCAAAGGATCGTCGGAACCATCGCATTTCAAGCCGAAATTCTTTTCGATCAGCGGTTTGACCGCCTCCCAGGTAAGTTTGCCGTCCTGCCGCAGTTGTTTGAGCTGCTGCGAAAATTTTTCATAGGAAATCCGCTGCCGCTGCAGCCGTTCCGGATAGGAAGAATAGGCGGTCCCGGCAAAACCCAGCGTCAAAGCCCCGGTTTCATGATCCCCGGTCACCACAATCAAGGTATCGTCGGGATGCTGCTGCCCAAAGCGGTAGGCCACCTCCACGGCGGCATCGAAGGCAAAGACTTCCCGCAAGGCGGTGGCGGCATCGTTGGCATGGCAGGCCCAGTCGATTTTACCGCCTTCCACCATAAGAAAGAATCCATGGGGATTATCCAGCATGGCAATGACTTTTTCGGTATATTCGGCCAGAGCAATATTGGTATCGTCGCCGTCGATGGCATACGAAAAAGGACAGGAAACCAGAGTCCGGGCCGCCTCGCCCGGTTTCAGCGCGACAAAAGCACTTTTATCGCGGATCACCCGATAACCGCCCCGGGCCGCCAGATCGTAAAGATCACCGTCTTTGCCTTTGGCCTGAAGGAAATCGGCCCCGCCGAAAAATTCGAAGCCGGAGGCAATCAGATCCCGGCCGATATCATAATAATTGCCGCGACTGGGATTATGGGCGTAAAACGCCGCCGGAGTCGCGTGGTCGATGCTGACGCTGGTAACGATGCCCACTTTACGACCGTTCCGATGCGCCACTTCCGCCACCGACTCCAGTCGTTTGCCGGCCGGGTCGAGACCCAAAACGCCATAATTGGTTTTACCGCCACAGGCAATGGCCGTCCCCGCCGCCGCGGAGTCGGTAATCAAGCGGTTGCTGCACCGGGTCGTCGTCATCCCGTTGACCGGCAGACGATTGATCCGCAGATCATCGCGTTGCAGCCGCCGGAGGTATTCCCGACACAGCATCCGCTGCGGCAGAGACATGCCGTCGCCGATAAACAAAAATACATATTTAACCGGATGGTTTTCCACCGGTCCCGCCGTCTCTTCCGCCCGCAACAAGGGGCACATCATTCCCACCGCCAAAAACATCGTCCAAAACTTCTTAATCATCATTCACTCCTTAAATCCTGCATCCAGATTCGATGAACAGGAAAGATAGCAAACTATTCCGTTGTTTTCAAGACATTACCATTAGACGTCGATAAGAAAAAAGTCAGTTTTGTCTTTACCGCAACTCCGTCCCGCCCCTTTTCCCATGCTTCCCCGGCAACAAACCGTCCGCCGGGAGTTGCAATCCCCCCGAAGCAACGCTATCTTACCGCTGACAACATCAACGCCAAAATGAGGATGGAAGTGATAATCCCCCTGCTCGATATTCGCCGACGCCGCCCCGGAGCGGCAATCTTTCTGAGCGGCAGCGGCAGCAATGCCGAAAAACTGCTCGTCACCAACCCGGCCACCCGTTCCTGGCAGCCGCTGGTACTGGTCACCGATCGGCCGGAAACCAGTCGCGCCCGTGCCTTGGCCGCGCAGTTTTCCCTGCCGCTGGTCGAACTGGACATTGCCGCCTTTTACCGCGCCCGCGGGGAACAGAAGGTATCTCTGCGTACCGTGTCCGGACGCGGCATCCGGGCGGAATGGACCGACGAACTGCGTCGTCTCCTGCAACCCTACCCCATCGATTTCGGAATTCTGGCCGGTTTTGTTCCGTTGACCAATATTACTTCGGATTTCCCCTGTCTCAACGTCCATCCCGGCGACCTGACCTACCGTAAGGACGGCATCCGCTATCTGGTGGGACTTCATACGTTGCCGCTGGAACGGGCCTTGCTGGAAGGATTGACCACGCTGCGCTCCAGCGTCATTCTGGCCCAGACCTATACCGGTGGGGGCGGAGAAATGGATTCCGGGCCGGTGCTGGGAGTATCGGCTCCGATTCCGGCCGAACTCGCGGGTTATTCCCGGGAACAACTGTTGGCCATCGCCCGGGCACGGCCGGAACGGCTTCCGCCCGGAGGCTGCCACGATGCTTTGACCGCACTGGCCGAACGCAATCTGGAACAATTGAAGCAAAAGGGGGATTGGGTGATTTTTCCGCCGGTGGTGGATGAGTTTGCCCGGGGCAATTACGGCGTCGATGCCTCCGGCCAACTCTATTATCGCCATCACGACCACCCCTGGCAACCGGTTCTGACCATAGAGTTCGACGCCGACGGCGGGAAACGCCTTCTTCCGCCAACCCCATAATTGTCCTTTTCCGGCGACACCATACCGGCGCCGACCCGGCGCGCGGGGGGCATTCATCTTTTCCCGCGCCCCGGAACAAGGGCTTAACGGAAAGCGGACCAGCAGAGATGCAAAGCGGCGATAAAGGCCAGCGCCTGAATAACGACATTGAACCATTTCTGCGGCATTTTACGCAAGATGACGATGCCCATCCAGGCCCCGACCGCCACCAGTGGAATCAGCAGTAAATCGGTCCGAAAACTAGTCCAGTCGATCCGGCGGTCCCAGACATACAACGGCACCTTGAGCCAGTTGACGATCAGGAAATACCAGGCCCCGGTCCCCATGTATTCTTCTTTGGGCAACTGCATGGCCAGCAGATAGATCACCATTACCGGCCCGGCGGCGTTGGCCATTTGCGTCGTCATCCCGGCGGCAATCCCCATCAATGCGGCAAACCACCATTGGTTCGGAATATTCATCCCGGCGGCGCAACGCCGCCTGATGACGCTGAGAATCAGCATCATCAGCACAATCGCCCCGATCAACGGCTTCAACTGCGCATTGCTGATCTGACGGATAATAATCGACCCGATCACAATCCCGGTCAGCGACCACGGCAACAGCCGCAAGACCAGATTCCAGTGGGCGTGGCGATGGTAATGCACCACGGCGAAGACATCGGCCGTGGCCAGCAGCGGCAGCAGCAGTCCCGTCGACATCTTGGCCGGAAAAACCATGGCCAGAAACGGCACCATCAGAATGCCGACGCCCGGGATCCCGGTTTTATTCACCCCGGCCAGAAACGCACACGCACACAAAACCGCAATCTGAAATCCGCTCATGCCACAGAAAAACCACTCGCCCATAACTGCTCATCCATATGTTACTTTTGTCCTTGCATCCCGACGCCGCCATGCGGCGTAAGGCCATAATATGGTCCCTGCCGCGCGAAATGCAACCGGGACGTTGCATTTTATCCGGGGAAGAAGCGATTTTCTCCACGGGAACAGCCGCGGTTGCGATCACTGTTTTTTTACGGTATTTTTCAGGAAGTCGGCCAGTTCGCGCCAATATTCGGCGCCGGCAACCCGGATCAGATTATTATGTCCGGCCCCAGGGATGGGAACAAACTTTTTGGGTTC
>JAQUZV010000092.1 GCA_028691155.1 Victivallales bacterium | reverse complement strand
AACGCCGTACCAGCGAATGGTGAGGGCTCCCAGCTGAAAAGCAATTGGATGCATGGTTTAATCAAGCCTGTGATTTTTCTTTTCTATTGGCAATATATTCGATAAACAGAACCAGCGCAAAACCGAGAATGGCGCAACTGATGGCAAACAGCGTGGTGCGGTTCCATTCCGACGGCAAAATATTGATGTCGCCGCTCTTCCACGGCCAGACCCGGCGCAGCGATCCCAGCATGAACCCGATCAGGGCGGCTACGGTCAAATCGTGGGCTTTGCGGAACATCCAGCTCAACAGCCGGACAAATGACGACAGCCCGATGACAATTCCGACCAGAAAACAGAGCAGAACAATGCCGTTGCTCCAGAGGGCGGCGAAGTCGAGGCTCCGCGCGGCCGCTTTGGTGTTCTGGATGGTTTCGAGCATAAAATGGTATTTGCCCAACAGCAGCAGGATGAACGAACCGGAAATGCCCGGCAAAATCATGGCACAGATGGCCAGAGCGCCGCAGATGATGATGAACCACCAGTTTTCCGGGGTTTGGGTCGGAACCACACCCACCAGCCAGAAGGCAAAGACCCCGCCGGCAATCAGGAAGGCATAGGTGAAGATATTCCACTTTTTCACCCGGCGCCAGACCGCGACGACGGAAGCCAGCACCAGCCCGAAGAAAAAGGCCCAGATCAGGGACGGCTGATTTTTCAGCATCCAGGTGATCGGTCCGGCGAGAGTAAGAAAGGCGGCGACGATCCCGGCGGCGAGGAAAAGCACAAATTGCCATGGCAACTTGCGGAATGCCTGGGCGATCTGAAAATGAGTGTAAATTCCGATGGCCTCCAGGGAAGAAAATTTTTTGATGGCTTCGAGCAATTCTTCGTAAATGCCCAGAATAAAGGCCATGGTTCCGCCGGAAACTCCGGGTACCACATCCGCCGCTCCCATCATCATGCCCCGTACCGACAGCATCAGGTATCCGATAATCCCACGTTTTGGTGCTTCCGCCATAATTGAAAACCTTATAATCCGAGTTGCTTTTTTTAACTGTAATTTTGCGATACAAACCGCATAATATAGACCGTCCCGCGAGAATTTCGTGCAAATATTTAACTTTTTATCTGGATTTTTTTCAAAACGTGGCTATACTTTTAAACCTTCTTTTACGGGAGGCGAGATTTACCCCGTGGTGTAATGGTAGCACAAATGGTTTTGGTCCATTTAGTCTAGGTTCGAATCCTGGCGGGGTAGCCATACTTGCCGCCGGTCCTGTTTTTCTATTTCCCGATACCGATGATTCCGCCGCCGACACAACCTCACGGCAACGGTCATTTATTCTTCCGGATTAGCCGGAAATTTTTATTTGCGATGTGGCGGTTTCCGGCCTAGATTATCACCGGGGATACTAACCATATCGGCAACTGCGGTTTATCGTATAAAGGAGTCGCCATGAAAAGACTTACCGTCCGGATTAAATACTGTTGGCGTAATTTAAAAAAATTTGCCGTTGAACGTTGGGGAAAACTACCATCGGCGCGGTTATTCTGGCTCCTGTCTTGGAGTGTGGTGCCGTTAATCTTGCTGGTGGGTATTTTTTTAAATAATGGTAAGATATTCGGGACGGGAATGAAAGATTTCCAGAATATTTTAGTGCTTGTTGTCGGGGCCATTCCCGCCTGCGTGCTTTGGTTTTATCGTGATCGAGCCAAGCAAATCGACCAAGAGCAAACGAAGGAATCATTGGCGCAAACCGAGCGGGAGCTGCGGCTCAAGGAAGACAATGACGCCTGGGATAATTTCTGCAAATATCAGAAAATAGTCGAAGAAGAAAATACCTCCGATGCCCAGAAGACCAGTGCGGTTTTTGCGCTGGGCAACTATTACCAGCGTCAGGGAACCAAATTCCCCCGGATGATTCATGCTTTCTATAAACATGAACTGGAGAAATATTGGAACCAGAATCCTCACTATCACAAATATCTCGAAAGCGAAAAAGAGTGGCGTGAATGTTCCGATACCAACTTGAAGGATGAACTCAAAGAGAAATTTTATACGGCAAATATGGATTGGGAACAAGAATTAAGTGAAGTTCAATTGCCAGAATGTATCCGGGCTATTCATGAAGTGATAAAAGATGTAACTCTGGATAGGAATCTTTATAATGATCAGAGCAAAACATTTTTTTCCCGCTGTTGTGGCAATTGTTTATCGTTTAATTCCTTTAATTTTACACGTGCAAACTTGAGCGGAATGAATTTAGCCGAAACAAATTTACGGCTCGTAGATTTAGTGAGAGCGAATTTAAAGGAAACAAATTTAAGTGGAGCGTATCTTGGCGATGCAAATTTAGCGATGGCTCGTTTATGGGATGCGAATTTAAATAGAGCGGATTTGACCAGCGCGAATTTAGAGGGAGCAAATTTAAGGCACGCATATTTAAGAGGAGCGAATTTAGGAGGAGCGAATTTAATGGGTACAGATTTAAATGGTGCTATATATACCAAAAATTACCATGAATGTCCTGACACCATATGGCCGGAAGGGTTTGATCCGGAAGATCCGAAACACGGCATGATTTGTTTGTCGGGCAATGATCCTCTCTAGTTCATAAATCCCCACTGGATTTGGGGCGG
Organism: Victivallales bacterium; assembly: GCA_028691155.1. Lineage (GTDB taxonomy): Bacteria > Verrucomicrobiota > Lentisphaeria > Victivallales > SZUA-371 > SZUA-371. The sequence continues at coordinate 5,270 of JAQUZV010000092.1, read as the reverse complement.
AAATTTTGCTGAATTTACGACTTTTCCCCTCTTCTTTTCCTGCTTATTTTTCCAAGTTTTGGCCGGAGTTGGGGAAACTCCGTTGAATTTCTCTTTCCCGAAAAAAAATCCTCCCATCCCCATCGCCGTGATCACGGCGATGGGGAGCGTCCATCGTCTTGTCCGTCGGGGGAACCCCGGCGGACAAGACGATTACTCCGCGCCGGGCCGGGCCCGGACGTGGTGCAGCGGCGGAACGCTGCCCGTCCGCGTCGGCGGACGGAATCCCCTCCCGTTTCCGGCCGGGGGAGGGGGGAGATAATTCTCCATATATGGGGAAATAAGGAGTTGATTAATATGGATGAGGGGGTTATATTAGGACTGCGTAACAGCGGCAGGTAGTCGCCCCGCGGCCTTTAGTGAGCGGCGGGGAGGAAAGTCCGGACTGCACAGGACAGGGAGTCCTCCTGTAGTGGGAGGATACCGGGAACGAGACATTCCCGGGAAGGAAAGTGCAACAGAAAGGAAACCGCCCGGCGCGAGTCGGGCAAGGGTGAAAGGGTGAGGTAAGAGCTCACCGGGCCGCCGGGTAACCGGGGTCGCATTGTAAACCCCTCCTGCAGCAAGGCCAAATAGGGAATGAGTTGTGGTCCGCAACGTTATGAATTCCGGGTACTGGCCGCGTCAGATAGATGATTACCGGTTCCGCTGCGGCGGAGCAACAGAATCCGGCTTATCGCCGCTGTTATGTTTTTTTCCCCGTTCGTTTACGGCGGGGACGGACTGGGATTACAGGAGTAGACAATGAGTAAGGACAAGATAGCTGCGGCGATTCGCGATGTCAGGGATTTTCCCTGTCCGGGGATTGTGTATAAGGATATTACGCCCCTGCTGAAGGACGCGGCGTTGTTTGCCGAGGCGGTGGAGTTGATGGCGGAAATGTGCCGTCCGCTGCGGCCATCCTGTGTGGCGGCGGTGGAGTCCCGGGGATTTATTTTTGGCGCGGCTCTGGCGTTGCAGCTGCAATGCGGTTTTGTGCCGGTGCGCAAGAAAGGCAAGCTGCCGTATCATACGCTGGCGGCGTCCTATGAGCTGGAATATGGCGAGGCCACCATCGAGGTGCATCGCGATGCGGTGCAACCGGGAGAACGGGTGGTTCTGGTGGACGATGTTCTGGCTACCGGCGGGACGGCGCGGGCGGCGGCGGGGTTGCTGCGGGAACTGGGCGGTGAAATAGTGGGGGTGAACTTTCTGCTGGAATTGTCATTTCTGAACGGCCGGGAGCAGTTGCAGGAATATCGGGTTTCATCACTGCTGGCAACCGGAAACTGAAGGAAGTGTGATTCCCGGGTTAGGAAAATAATGAAATATGCGATAATCAGCGATATTCACGCCAATTACGATGCCTTGTCGGTGGTGCTGGAGAAGTGTCGGGAGTTGGCGATAGAAGATTTTATCTGTCTGGGCGATATTGTCGGGTACAATGCCGAACCGGAACGCTGTCTCAATGCCGTGCGGCAGCTCAATTTGCTGGGCTGCGTCAAGGGCAATCACGACGAGTATGTGGCCGGTGATTCCGAATCGATGGAAGGCTTCAATCCCCACGCCCGCAAGGCGGTGTTGTGGACCAAGGAGCAGTTGGTGGAGGAGGAGCGGCAATGGTTGCGGGAACGGCCGTTGCGGCAGACCATCCCCAACAGCAATATTACCATCGTCCATGCCACGCTCGATTCGCCGGAAGCGTGGGGATACATTTTCGATATCCACCATGCCGCCGATAATTTTTCCTATCAGTTTACGCAGTTGTGTTTTTGCGGCCACTCCCATGTGCCGGTGGCGTTCTGCAAGAAACCCATCACCAATTCCTCCGAAAAGCCGATAATCGAACTGTACGACTGGGCCTATAAACGCAATGAAGAGTATGCGCCGCTGGATGCCGGGGTGGCGGACAATATCACCATCGATATCCTACCGGGATACAAATATCTGATCAATGTCGGCAGTGTGGGGCAGCCGCGCAATAACGATCCGCGCGCCTCTTTTGCCATTTATGACCGGAGCGCCCAGACGGTGACCCGGTTCCGGCTTCCTTATGATATAAAATCGCAGCAGGAGAAAATCCGGGCCGCACAATTGCCGGAACGGCTGGCGTTGCGACTGGCAACCGGCAGTTGAAGCGAAGCCGTCGTTTGACGCCGCTGTTACCGAGAGTGGAAAACCGAGTAGAAAAGAAGTGAAGATTCTGATTATAAAACCGAGCAGCCTCGGTGATATCGTCCACGTATTTCCAGCGGTGGATATTCTGCTGGAAGCCTATCCGGAGGCGGAGATCGACTGGCTGGTGCATCCGGCCTTTGTCGGGATGGTGAAGTATTGCCGCAATTTCCGGCGGGCGATCATTTTTCCGCGCCGGGAACTGGGGCGGGCCGCCACGTTCTGGCCTTATCTGAATCGGTTGGCGCGGAAGCTGCGCCGGGAAAGATACGATCTGGTGGTTGATTTTCAGGGACTGCTGCGCAGCGCCCTGTTTGGACGGATTGCCCGTTGCCGCCGGTATGTCGGTTTCGGGCACCCGCGGGAGGCGGCGGCGCGTTTCCTGTATCGGGAAAATTATGAGGTGCCGTCGGAATTTGTTCATGCCGTGGACCGGAATTGTTATCTGGCGGGGCGGATTGTGAACCGTCCATACCGACCCCGGCTGCCGTTGCCGTTGCCGGTCAATCCCGAAAATTCCGTTCGGGCGGAAATGCGGCTGCGGCAGGCGGGTATCACGCCGGGAACGCGTTTTCTGGGGGTGATTCCGGGGGCGCGGTGGGAAAGCAAACAGTGGCCGCCGGAATTTTTTGCCGCGGTGATCGATCGTTTGTCGGGTGGTGACGAACACCTCCGGTTTGTATTGCTGGGATCTCCGGCGGATCGGGCCGGAGCGGAGGCGGTGCTTCAGGCGGCGGCGCATCCGGAACGGTTGAGATCGCTGGTCGGGGAGACCCGTATCGGCGAACTGGTGGAAATTATCCGTCAATCATCCGGACTGCTGACCAATGACAGCGGTCCGATGCATATTGCCGCGGCGCTGCAGGTGCCGGTGTTTGCGGTGTTCGGGCCGACGGTGCCGGAGAAGACCGGTCCCTACGGGAACATTCACACGGTATGGCAGCCGGAGTTATCCTGCTGCCGATGCCTCAAGCGCCAGTGTCCGACCGGAGCGGCACCGTGCCATCGGGCGATCGATCCGGAGCAGGCGGCGGAAACGATTATGAGCAAATTATCAGGAGAGTACCGAGATGAAGCAAAAAAATAGGTTGTTATGGTGGTTGCCGGCGTTTCTGCTGCTGGTTTCTTCGGTTCCGGCATGGGCTCAGATGGGCATTAAAATCGAGATGAATCATCGGGCTTATATGCAGTATGAAAACATTTTCGCCCGGATTTCACTGCGGAACTACAGCGGCCATCCGCTGATTTTCGGTGCCAGCAACCAGTTGAACGGCATGATCCGATTTGAGATCGTCAATCCCAACGGCGATATCGTGGCGCCGTCGGGAAAGGAGATGCCGGCAATTACCGGATTGCTTATCGAACCGGGGAGAACCAAGGAGCTCGTTATTCCGGTGTCGCGTTATTACCGGTTGTTCGATGTGGGACGTTATACCATTCGCGCGTACATCAGTCACCCGCAGTTGCCGTCCGATTTCGAATCCAAGACCGAAGCGTTCTCCGTTTCCAGCGGGATGAAAGTGTGGGAACAGCAGGTCGGCGTTCCGACGCTGACCGAGGACGGCAAGCCCGGCGACAAGATTCTTCAGCGCAATTACCGGATCCGTTCGCTTTATGACGGCAACCGGAATTATTTTTATCTGGTGGTGGACGATGATGAACAGATTTACTGTATCCATCGCATCGGCATCGAGATGAGCCGGGCCAAGCCGGATTGCATGGTCGATCAGCTCAGCCGACTCCATATTCTGGTTCAGACCAATCCCCGGGTGTTCAACTATTATGTCTTCAACCCCGACGGCACGGTCGACAAGGAAGGGGTTTACCGCCGGACTACATCCACCCCGCAATTGATTCGTAACGACAATACCGGAATGGTGATTATGGCGGGCGGTACCGAGGCCCGGGAAAATGTTGATTACCATAAGATAGCCGATCAGCCGTTTGGTGCCAAGACTCCAGATCCGACCATGGAAAAGGCCCGGGATCGTACCGCCGCTCCGGCGAAATCGTTCAGTGGCAAACTCGACCGTCAGGCGGCGCCGGAGGCAACTACGGCCAAAAGTGCGGCCAATGACGGGGATAAAGTGCTGGAGAAGAATTATCAGGCGCTGCAGAAGCAGCCGAAAATCAGCGATCCGGAAATCAAACCGAAGCCATCGGTATGGCGCATTCTGGACCCGTTTTCCTCCGACAAAAAAGGAGACCCCAAGAAAGCTTCCGTAACGAAACCGGCCCCGGCGGCAGCTTCGGAGACTTCTTCGGCGACCGCCAAATCTCCGGCGACGAAAACTGTTGCCGCCCCGGTGACAAAACCGGCTGTTGCTCCGGCTCCGGCGGCTCCGGCGGAAAAGAAGAAAACGGAAGATGGTTCTTTCTGGGATTTCCTGTCATTCTCTTCGAAATCCAAAGCAGCTGGAACCCAAGCATCCGCGTCCCAGGCGACGACCCAAGCGGCGTCGACGGATCGACCGGTGGTAAAACCCGTGGTTCCGGTGACCAAGCCGGCGGCTCCGGCGGAAAAGAAGAAAACGGAAGATGGTTCTTTCTGGGATTTCCTGTCGTTATCTTCGAAGTCCAAAGCATCGGGAACCCAAGCATCCGCGTCCCAGACGACGGGCAAAGCGGCGTCGGCGGATCAACCGGCGGTAAAACCGGCAGCTCCGGAGCAGACGAAATCGGTGGATAAAGCCGTGGCTCCGACGACCGACGGGAAAAAGACCGCAAAGGAAAAATCGTTCTGGGACTGGTTATGATCGATCCGGTAAGCTGGCGGCTTGCCGGCGGGGAAGTTTTGCGCGAACCCCGGGATGGCGTCACCGATTACCGAGGGCGTTTGCGGTTGATCGACCAGACCCGGTTGCCCGGGGAGCTGGTTTACGTGGAATCGGCCGATACCGAAGAAATTTTCTCCTTTATCCAACGGTTGGTGGTGCGCGGCGCTCCGGCCATCGGTTGCGCGGCGGCGTTGGGACTGGCGGCGGTGATGTATCATTCCGCGGTTGCCGACGAGGAGACTTTCCGGGCGCTGGCGGAACGGACCGCGGCCCGGTTGGCGGAATCGCGACCGACGGCGG
>JAQUZV010000091.1 GCA_028691155.1 Victivallales bacterium | reverse complement strand
CCCGAATATCCGTCTGGAATTCAATTACACCAAGGACACCGGCGACCAGGTGTCATATGTTGCCGTCAACCCCCAGGACCGGAGCGAAACCCCAACCGAGCCCCGCCCCGAGATTAAAGCGCCCGCCGGCAAGAACCATGACCGTCGCTTTACCGGTCAGTTTCTCGTCACCCGAAGCAATCTGCCCACTTCGATCTGGGTGGGCAATATCGCGGTCGACCAAACCTGGCTGGAATTTGTTCGCCGCTATCCCAAACATAACCTGAAACTGAAAAACGGCAAGCTGCCTTTCCCCCGGACCGGAAAAGGTAAACCGCCGCTGACGGAGATCAATGCCGCCATCTATCTCAAACCCACCTGGCGCCAGGACGATATCATCGACGTCGAGCTTTACCCCGAAATACATTGTCACGACGCCTTCGGTAACCGGGAAAACATCAAAGTGGAACAGTTGGCCATTACAGTCCGGATGAAAGAAGGAGAAAAAATGCTCTTTCGCGATATCTTCCAACGCGGAAAGGAAAACTTCGACGGCATTTTCGGGCCCGAATTTCTGCAACGCCAGGATATGCGGCGAATCACCTCCATGACGTTGTCCGCCACCCGTACCGGCGACAACTATCGTCATTTCCCCGCCGCCATGGGCAAAACCCCACGCGCCGCCGACACCCCGGCCATACGCCCGGGCGTAACCGCCCGCTAACCGTTACAGGAATCATATCATGAAAAAATTTCCGGTTTTACTTGCTCTGTGCTGTGCCATCGCCTTCTCCGGTTGTCAAACCCATCGGGAAGTCATTATCACCCGGGCCACTTCCGGCAATCCCTATTTTCAGGGACTTCTGGCCGAAGGCTATCTCTACGGCATGAATTTCAAGATCAATTACGGTCTGGCGGCCAAATGGGCCGCGGAATCGGCCGCACACCAGGATCCGGTCGGACAATATGTTCTGGGCATCATCAACGAATACGGCCTGGGTCCGCATCCGGTCGCCCGCGAGGAAGCCGCCCGCCTTTACGCCGCCGCCCGACCCGGCCTGAAGAAAATGGCCGCCCAGGGAACGCCTCATGCCCTGCACGACCTCGGTACGATGTATTTGTACGGCCGCGGCGTCGCCAGGGATTATCCGAAGGCACTGGCGCTGTTGAGCCAGGCCGCAAAATCCAACTATCCTCCGGCCATGGCCGATCTGGCCGGCATGTACATGAACGGCTACGGCGTTCCCGCCGACGCCGAATATGCCCGGAAGCTATTGCTGCGCGCCGCCCAAGAGGGCTTGCCGGAAGCCCAGGTCGGCATGGGCGGCATCTATTTCGGCCAGGGAAAGTATATTTCCGCCCGCAACTGGTATCGTGACGCGGCGGAGAAAAATTCACCCGCCGCCATAACCGCCCTGGGCACCATGTGCCTGAACGGAATCGACGGACCGAAAAACCTCCGGCTGGCCGAAGGATATTTCAATCAGGCGGCACAGGTCTCCTACCCGCCCGCCATGACGGAACTGGGCCACCTCTGCCTCAACCCGCAGAACGCCTCCTGCAATCCCGCCGCCGGAGAAAAATGGTTCTGCCGCGCCCTGACCAAGAATTACGCTCCCGCCGCCGTCGCCCTGGCCGACTACTATGCCGGACGAACGGCAGACGACCCTTCCGCCGCCCGCAATGCCATGGTCCTGTACCAACTGGCCGCCAACAACGACCTGCCCGTACCGGGAGCCGCCGATCTTGACGACCGGACCGGACTTTATTATTTCATCCTGCTGGCCTGGGAGCGGGAAAAATTCGTCTCCCAGTGGCAACGCTACCACGTCAATATGGCACGGTTGGTGGCCGGGTACCGGTCGGGGATCATCGGCAGTGACGGCGTCGCATTCCGCCGTGCCGTCGCCGCCGCACCGCTCGATTTTTACCACGGCAACAGCTGGTATATCATCAAAACCGCCGGGATGCCGCCGGAATGGACGGCGGAAATCTTCGCGGCCGTCCCCGCCGCCACCCGGCAACAACCCCTGTTCTGGTTATGCTACGGCACCTGCGCCAATCTTTGCGGTCGTCCCGAACTGGCCATGACCGCAGTCCGCCACCTGTTGCAGGCGGCCATGACGGAACCGGACAACCTCCGCGCCGCCGAACTGAAAGACCTGGCCGTAATCATGCGGACTTCCGCCCTGATTCAGCGCGGTATGGACCGGGAAGCCGCCGACCAGCTGGCCAGCTCCGGACGCTTCGTTTCCGATCCGCGCCACCTGCGCAACTACCTGCTTCATTATGCGGCGCCGGCACTGCGGGTACAGGGCAACGGGTTGACGGAACTGTTGTCCGCACCACCGTTCGTCACTATAACGCAGGAAAAGCCGTTGCCGCCGGCCCGGCCTTTCTTCGACTGCAAACTGGGAAAAATAACCGGAGCGGGAAAAATTGTACCGGAACCACAACTTAAAACGCCGAACGATATAAAATAATGGCAAAATTTTTTCTCCGGCTGTAACTTTTGCTGTCGTTTCCGCTACTACAAGAGTAAATAAAGGCAAACGATAAAGATAATGGTTATCGTTTAGAACCGATCCTCCGGGAATTTTAAACAACATGAATGAAGACGGTGAGGCCGTCAAAGCCATCCTTGGCGGCGACAAAGATCGATATGCCGAATTGATGGAACGGCATAAAGATATGGTGTGCGCAATTGTCGGACGGCGTATTCCCGGAAATGACGCCGGAGAAATGGTCCAGGAGGTATTCGTACGGGCCTACCATTCGTTGCCCGGTTTTGCCGGCACCAGTCCGTTTCGTAATTGGTTAAGCCGAATTGCGGTAAGAACCTGCTGCGATTACTGGCGTAAACATGAGAAAAGAAAGGTTCAGATTACGGCGCCGGGACCGGAAGAGCAACAGTGGCTGGAAGCCATCAGCCACAGTGTTTCGCAGGAACGTTTCGAACGTGACCGCAGCCGTAAAGGCGCCGCGGAACTGCTGGAATGGACTTTGACCCGGTTGAAAGGTGACGACCGGACGCTGATCGAACTGATTTATTTCGAAGATCAGCCGTTGAAAGAAGTAGCCGCCTATTTCAAATGGGGACTGCCGAAGACCAAAATCCGGGCCATGCGGGCAAGACAGAAAATGAAAAAGATTATCCAATCTTTAATGGAGAAGTCATGATGAAAAGGAACATCAACAAGGCAATGGAAGCGTTGCGGGACGAATTCATGTCCCGTGAACCGGCGGTATGTTCCCCGGACTGGATGCCTCAGGTTATGAGTCGGCTGGCAGCTTACTATCCTGCCGCCGCGGTCCTGTCACCGCGCAGCAATGCCGCCTTACTCTGGCCGCTGGCCTGGAGTACGGCCGCCATCGCCGTGGCCATGATGGCGGCAACATTTTTCTTTGATCCGAGCAGCACGACCGCTACCACCCAGTTGTTCAGTGAAATCAACCCCGCGGTACAAATTGTGGCCGCGTTATAAGGCAGGAAGAGATGAAGAAAAGTCAGATTATCATTGCCTTTATCATCGTCTTTCTCTCCGGTATCCTGATCGGAGGAGTGGGCGGATGGTATTATTCTTTTTTCTGTAACCGTCTGTTGCCGCGGCCGCCGCACAATGTGCCATTCAAATTCAGTCACAAGATCGCCAGAGACTTGGATCTTACGGAAGAACAGCAGCAAAAACTTCAGCCGGCGTTTGAAAAATGGAATGCCGATTTATCCAAAGTAAATCATGAATGGGCACCCAAGATAAAAAAGGTTTTTTCCACTCTTTACGACGACATTGAAGCGAGCATCAAGCTTAATCCGAAACAAAAGGAAAAACTGACTCAAATACGCCAAATGACGCAACGAATGAAATGGCCGCCCGGTCCCCGCATCCGGCGGCACAAGCCGCCGCTGCCGCCACCGCCGCCACCGCCGCAAAACGACGGCGGAGAACCGGAAGCACCAATGCCTTAGCCGCCCGGGTCGGTTGCGGTCGGAAAATACGCCGGCAGAAAATCAGGGATATATCGATTTGTCTCCATACCGCTGTGCCCCAGCGGTTTCTCCCCCAGCCCCGGGCCTCAACCCCCGGGGCTTCTTTTTGTCCCGGATCAAACCATATCATGTACCGAAGACCAGATCGGAAAACGACCCCGGATCGAATTCGAGCCGCCACGAAAACGGTGAAAAGGAAGTCCTGAAATCCCCCCTGAAAGTTGAAGATATTACGTCCATGCCGCTTTCAGGTCCACCTTTCCCCGCCATCCGGTTTGCCTTTTTCCGTTCTCCGGTGTAATGTATGGAAAAGACAAACGAGGACTTTCGTGCGATGAAAAAATTCCTGTTGCTGCCGGTTATCATGTTGTTGGCCATCTGTTGCGGCTGCGCCAGTCTGTGGGAAAATGCGGAAAACGAACCCGCCGATATTTCACCGACGGAGTTGATGACCAAAATGCGGAAAGTATCCGATCCGCAGGGAGCCTGTGCCGCGGCAACATCTTATGTCCTGCGACAGCAGATGATTCCGGACAACGCCGATACCCAATCGGAACCGTATCAGGTGGAAGTGCTGTTTCAGCGCCAACCGTATTTTTCCAAAACCACTATCTATAAGAACAACGAACCGACCAGGACCATCCTGTTCAATGGGAAAAAGGCCTGGCAGATCGACCCGTCCACCGGTCAATACCAGGACATTACCGGAACCGGACTGGAAATGATCAAAGTACTGGACAAAATCGGCAATCCCGCCTATACCTATTCCGACGTTTTCAACGACATCAAGGTTTATCAGATGGTTTCCGGCACGACGGAGTATTACAAGCTGGTCTGCGCTTCCGACCAATTCGACAATATCAAATTCACCGTTTTTGTCAATAAGCACAGCTTCCGGACCCGGAAAATTATCCTCACCCTCACCGGCGACCAGGGCACTATTCAATACACCTCCTATATCAACGAATATTCGGTGCGGGACGGCATCATGATGCCCGCCACCATTACCACCGAAACCAACGGCATCAAAGCCCAATACCGGACCCTGGAATTCAAGCTCAACGTCATGATTCCGGCGGCGGAATTCGAACTGCCGATTCCCTGGTACCTGAAAGAAAACCAGCCGGCAAACACCACCGCCCCCGACAGCAAAAAATGATGGGCCTGGAAATATACCGCGGCGATATTACCCGTCTCGCGGTCGACGCCGTCGTCAACGCCGCCAACTGCTCGTTGCGCGGCGGCGGCGGAGTGGACGGCGCCATCCACCGGGCCGCCGGACCGGAATTGCCGGCCGCCTGCCGCCGTTATCCCGGATGCGCCACCGGCGAAGCCGTTATCACGCCCGGATTCCGGCTGCCGGCCCGTTACATCATCCATACCCCCGGGCCGGTCTGGCACGGCGGCAACCACGGCGAAGCGGAATTGTTGCGCCGGTGTTACTGCAACTCCCTGCGCCTGGCGGCGGAGAGACATCTGAACAGCATCGCGTTTCCAGGGATCAGCACCGGCGTCTACGGCTATCCCCCGGAACAGGCGGCGGCAATTGCCGTGGCTGCCGTCAGATCATGGTCGGAAGCATTTCCACACCGGGTGATTTTCGTCGTCTTTTCCGCCGCCGCCGAAGCGATTTATCGCCGGCAACTGGCATTATGACCGGCAAGCGGGGGGCAACTCCAGTCATTTTGCCGACTTAACGGCAATCACGGCTTGCTTTTCCGTCAAATCGGCATATTATTGGGACAACGGGTCCCGCATCGATCCGATATTCTGTCCGCAGGGACAAAGAGATGTGGATGATCGGCGCAGGGATGGGGGAAAAATAATCAACCGTAATACTCGGGAAGTGACATGAAAGTTGTAACGTTGGGAACCGGGCGCCGACATTCCGGGCGCATCAAACCCGCCACATTGTTTGACATCAACAACTCGCTATACCTGATCGATGCCGGGGTGCCGGCCAATGCCCAGATGATTCGGCACAAATTTCCCTTCTCCGATCTGAAAGCCATTTTCATTACGCACATGCATGAAGACTATGCCGGCGACCTCCCCGATTTGATCAAATCGCTGGTGCAAAGTCCCCGTCCCAACCAGCATACACTGATTATGCTGCCGGAAGCCGGCGCTATCGGCGGTCTCCTCGGCTGGATGAAAACCATGCACTACGAATGGCCGCCGGAACTGCTTTCCTTCAGCGAGGTTCGCCCCGGGCCGATTTTTTACGACAAACAATTACGGCTTTCCGCCGTAGCCATTGCGTCCCGTCAACCGGAAGGATCTTCCTTTCCCGCCTATACCTACGTCCTTCGCGCCGAAGATAAAACGGTGGTCTATCTCGGGGCGGTAAAACCGGATCTGAGTGATTTCCCACTGGAGCTGGTCAACGCGGGATGTGATTTATGCCTCTGCGATGCTACTTTTTTCGATCCCGATCTCGCCCGGACCGTTTTGGAAAACTGCCGGGTCAAACGGATGATCTGCAACCATTCCGGCAGCGCCAAGCCGGGGGAAAGCAAAAGCCGATTCCGGAAAATGCTCGCGTCACTGCCTTTCCCGGCCCAAATCGCCCGTAACGGCAACATCATCGAAATCTGACGGCGCCGTTCCGGCTGCGGAGATGATCAGGAGTCCGAAGACGGCATAATTTTGAGATTGAGGCGAAGAATTTTGCGCCGGTCGGCCTTGAGAACTTTCACATTGAGATTGTCGTTCAGGGTAAAGGTTTCTCCAGTTTCCGGGATGCGGCCGATTTCACCGCAGACATAGCCGCCCAGAGTATCGACATCGCTTTCCGGCAACTGAACATCGTAATTCTCAATCAAATCGCTGATCAGGTAACGGGCATCGAAATTGATCGAACCATCCGGCTGCGGCTCCGGTTCCTCTTCCACATCTTCCGGCGTATCGTATTCGTCACTGATTTCACCCACAATCTCCTCGATAATGTCTTCCAGCGTGACAATGCCCGACAAACCGCCATATTCATCGATCACCACCGCCAAATGGTTGCTGGTCCGTTTCAGCTCTTCCAGCAGGTCTCCGACATTCTTGGTTTCCGGCACAAACACCGCCGGATGGAGAAAAGCGGACAAAACATTGTCCGCACAACGCGCCTCATTCAGAAAATCCTTGGCATAAACAATGCCCGCAATTTCATCGATGGTATCCTTGTACACCGGAATCCGGCTGTGTCCGGTGGCGCAGAATTTGGCTTTGGCCTCGTTGACGGTTGCGGTCAACGGCAAGGTCTCCAGGTCAACCCGCGGGGTCATAATTTCCCGCACCGGGGTATCGTCCAGATCGAAAATGCCTTTGATCATCCGTTTTTCATCATCTTCCAGATCCGCCGGAATCCCCGGCGTCTCTTCCTTTTCCACCAACGACAGAATTTCATCCTCCGCCGAGGTTCCGGAAAGATTGCCGTCTTCACCGGAATGCGCCCGCCAGTCGCGGGGCACCAGTTTACGTACCAGCGTTACCGGAAACAACAACGTATAACGCAACAACTGGAATACCGGCATCGACGCCCTCAGCACCATCATGTAAAAATGATAGTTGATCATTCGAACCAGCATTTCCGCCACCGTAACGCATACCAGCACCACCCCGGCACAGATCACAATCGCCAGACTGCGGTGCTCCGCCAGATAGGGGAAATCGTTGCAGCGATCGGCGGCAATAATGGACATGACCGCAATCAGCATCATGCAGACGATGCGGAAAACCACATCGAAATCATCCTGATGCGCCACCCACTCCTCCGCCTTCCGGGCCAACGCCCGGTTGCCGGACTCAATCCGCCGGACCCGCCCGCCGCTCAACTGCAACAACGCTTCCCAACCGGCCAGCGCCCAAATAAAAAACAGATAAAAAAGGGAAAAAAGTTCAACTTGCATTTTGGTATCCTTGCCTCATTTTACCGTCATCACCGGCCGGGGAC
>JAQUZV010000090.1 GCA_028691155.1 Victivallales bacterium | reverse complement strand
GGTCACCTCGTAATCCGGCGGGGTGAGGGCGGCCAGTTGGGTCAGCGGCAGAATGCTGAAGCGCAGCATATTGCGGCGCGGAATCCGGGTTTGTCCCGGCTGGACCCGCAGGTGCGCGGCGGCGGGCAACACCAGCATGATTTTCTTGTTCATGGTCGTTTTTCTCCTGAAGTTTCAGTTGGCGAGGTCGACAATGACCGCGGACAATCCGTTTACCACTCTGGCCATGCATCGATAGTTGAGATGATCGGGATTGTCCCGGTTGGTATGATAGGTGCGGTCGCGGTATGGGGCGGTGTCGGTTACCATCAGGGCGGGGTAGTGGCGACGCCGGAACGGAAAATGATCCGAGGAGCCGATGCGCGGAATAATCCAGGGCAGGGCGGCTCCTTCCGCCGGAAAGACGGCGGCGCGGCGAAAGGCGGTCAGACATTGCCGCTGCAGTTTTTTGGCTCCGGAATCGGCGACAAAGGCAATGAAGTTACCCCGGTCGGGAAAGAACCGCGACAGCAGCGGCAGCGGGTAGCGCTGACTGCCCGGCTGTTCCGAATAGCAGCCGATGGTTTCCAGCGACAGCATGGCGACGATCTTTTCCTTATTGTCCCGGCACGACCGGGCATAGACGGCGCTTCCCATGTTCCGCGTCCAGAAAAACGGCGGTTCCTCATTGGCGAAGGCCACGAAGCGCAGGGTTTTGTCCTGGGGTTGGGCGGCGAATTCCCGGGCCAGCTCCAGCACGGCCGCCACGCCGGACGCATTGTCGTTTGCCGCCCGGCAGCCGGGCACCGGTGCCGAGTCGTAGTGCGCGCCGATGACGACGATTTCATCCGGTGCGGATCGACCCGGTATTTCCAGAATCAGGTTGCGGTAGGTCTGATTTTCGTAATGGTATTGCCGCCATTTCCGGCGCAACGCTCCGGCGCGAACCCGGTAGGCTTGTTCTTCCGGTGCGATGCCGGTACGTGACATCTCTCCGGCAATGTAATCGGCGGCCAGGTCCAGGTTGCCGTAGTGCATTAAATTGCGTTCGCCGATGGCTCCCGCCAGCACGGCGACGTGATGTTCCAGCCGATCCCGGCGTTGCTCGGTGGCCGCGGCGTCCAGGGTTTTGACGGCGATACCCCGGTTCAACGCCAGAGCCGTGCCGACGGCGATCATTGCGGTAATCATTTCTCTGTTCCTCCCATGATTGGGGTTGTATTGCCAGTTGATGGTTTTTTAGTCGGGCCGGCGTTCGAGGCGCCTTTTTTTAGCGGGATGAATCACTTTCCCCCGGACGGTGCTTTGCTTCCCGTTCGCGCGGCGACGGGAATGGGTCCCCCCCACAACGCGCGGAGTCGCCGCACGAACGGGAAGCAAAGCGTTGACCGGCAGTCAGACCGGCAGCGGTCGGTCTGCTCCGGTTATTTTTATGACGCGGGAACGCGACCGTAATGTTTTCCTTCTCATGTTGATTCCGGTCTGTCATGTTGCTTTGAAAAATTCCCTGTTTAACTTTGTGAATATTAATCATATAATGAACGTTGTTCAGTTAACTATAAAAAAATTTACTTTTTTTCTCTCTCTGTTGTGGTAATGGTATTCAGCGCTTGCGGAATTTACCGGTTATCTGCCGGGTTATGGCGTCATGACGAACTGGCGGCGACAGTGGCGGTGACATAGCCGCGCAGGATGTTTTTGGCCTGCTGTGCCACCGGTTCGAATATTTCCTGTCCTTCCTTGCGGAAAAAGTAGACCACGCCGGCCAGCATACTCCAGGCGGCTTCGGAAGTGAGAGCCGCCGTTTGATCGTCGAGGGTGGGAATGCTGTCGCGCAGGGCGAGGGCGGCCAGGCGCAGGCACTCTTGCTGTTGTTCCTGCAACCGGTGGTGGGTGGGGGAACGTTTCGGCACCACGTCCAGAACGCCGTAACCTTCCCGCTGAACCACGAAGAACATCAATTCGAAATGTTCGGGGTGGATGGCGGCAAAACGGAAAAAGACATCGATCAGCTTTTCCCACTGCTGTTCCGGACCGGCGGCGGCGAGCGCCTGTCGCAGTTCGTCGAGCAGCAGTTCGTGTCCCTCCACCAGCAGATCGGCCAGCAACTCGTTCTTATCCCGATAGTACAGATAGATGGTGCCGGTGGCCAGTTCGCAGGCCTGGGCCAGGTCCCGAATGGTGGTGCCGCCGAAACCCTTATGGCGAAAGATTTCCTGGGCGCAAGCGCGGATCAACTGTTTGCGCTGTTCTTTTTCCCGTTCGCGCCGGTCCTGGGTTCCCACGGTCATTCCTCCCGGAAGTTATGTTGCTGCTGATTAATTTGTGAACAATGTTCATTATATGACCATTGTTGTAAAATATCCAGTGGCAAAAGTAAAAAAATCGTTTTTTTTTATCGGACGGATTTATTCCGGGCTGTGTCGGGGCGGGATTGTGCGACGCGAGGCGGGGTCGGCGGGGCGATAATGGCGGCGGTTGGTCGCCATTTCACGTCCAGACGACAGCTTCCGGTTTGCGGCTCGAATTGCTGTCTGATCTGCAATTGTACCGGTATGGTGATCTGCCCTGATGGATTGGACCAGGATAGTTCCGGCATGTCGTGCCGGTGGATGCTGTCGTCCGCCGAAAAGGTTTGTCCTACGGTTGCTTCCAACTGATATGGCGGTTGGCGGTGCTCGTCGTCCCGGCGTTGCCAGGTATAGATGGCGCCGACATGAGCCAGTTGATCACGGGTTAAGTGGTCGGTCTGCTGGTACACACTTGCGTTGCGGAGAAAAATATTGTAAGTATGGTTTGGCGCGGGGAGGATGCCGAATGCCATATAGACCGGACGGTATTGCGGTCGGTTCAGGTCGAAGATGATGATCTTCTGCCACGGGACGGCGGCAAGCGGCGGCAGCGGCAACTTGATCGTTGTGGCAATCTTTTCGTCGGCGGTTACCGCCGCCGGCAATTGGGCCTGGAGCAGATAAGGCTGCATTTGGGCCATAAAAATCCGTTCCCAGTCCGGATCGCGGTTGTCGATGGCCAGTTGCAGCAACCGGCAGGCCTGCGGCAGAAATTCCGCTTGTCCGGCCAGGGTCAGCGTGTCGTCGGTCAGACGCCGGAACTCGCGGTTGCCCAGCTGGCGAAGAATGTCGGAGGAATGTTCTTGCCGGGACAGGTCGGTCAGAACCAGTTGTCGGCAGGTGAAGCTGGTTTGACGTTGGAAATATTTCCGCAGCAAATCCGGCTGTTGGTCCGTGGCAAGATAACGCAAGCCGCCACATTTCAGAAAACCGTCCGGATCGGCGGCGAGGAACTGTTGCCGAAAAACGTGGTCGCCGGGTTGTGCCGCGTCATACGGACGGAAGATGCTGATGGCCAGTTGCCCGACGGTTGGCACTGGTGTCGATTGCAACGATTGACTGTTGAGGCGGGGGCCGAGATCGACCCATACTTCCTCCGTGTCCGGTCCGTGGTCTTGCCGCTCGAAGACAATTCGGTCACCGCTGGCCGATTTCCCGTCTTCCTGGCGATAACCGCGGGCGGCGAGGGTCCGGTTGATGGCGGCCAGATCGGTGTCGTAGTCGCCCTTGCGGAAGGTGTAAACTTCGATGCGGGCCAGACTGTTGCTGCTGCCGGTGATCGATCGCCTTACGTCGTGGAGGCCGGGCAGCCGCAACAGCGGCGGGGCGGCGGCCGGCGGCGGAAATACCGGCGGCAGGGTAATGGCATCAGGTCCCGTGGCCAGATGTAAAGTGGGCGATATCTTTTGGACCATGGCCTCCGCCACCTGGGGCAGCGCGGTGGCCGGAGATGTGGCGTCGAGATCGACCGCGGCGGAGATATTGAAACTGAGATCCGGCAATTTGAGTCCGTGAACCGGAAAGGTGCGATGCCCGAACGGCACCATCTGGCGGAGGCGGAAGGTCGGTTTGCCGGCAAACTGGTCCCGCCGTGCCGAAATCGGGATCAGATTCCGAAACCAACGGCGGATTTCCGGCGGCAATCGGTCGTCCGGCGGCGGCGTGGTATTGTTGGCCAGATCCAACATGAACACCGGGGTTCGGTTCAGTTCAACGGCGGCAAGGGGGGCGCCGAAACGCCGTACGTGACATGGTATTTTAGTTTCCCGTTCCAGCCTTTGCGCCAAAAGATGGCATAATTCCTCCACCTTGGGTTCCGGCGAACCGGCCAGCAGATGGAAACTTTGCGGCCGGGCGAATATGGAGTCGGTGGTGCAACTTACCCCGATGCTGTTGAGCGTGAGATGTTGGTGCGATAATTGAAATTCCGGGCTGAGCTGGATATTGATCTGTCCGACCGCAATGACGGCGGCAACCACTACCCCCGCCAGTATCCGGCGGCGGCGGGATGGTGCGGTTGCGTCGACGCGAATTCTGCCGGCGGCACCGTGACGAAACCAGAGGGCGTACCAGACCCATACGCCCGCCAGCACCACCATGATGCCGTAAAAATGCGAACCATAGGCCGAGTTTACCAGTGAGACGATGAGAAAATCCACCAGCCAGAAGCCGAGAATCAGCTTGCGGGCGGCGAGGCTGCCCCGGAGCAGTTTGGGGGCTACGGCCAACTGGAGGAGGGCCGACAGCAAAATGGCGGCAAAAATTATTCCCAATACGGCAACGTTGCCGGTGTGGGTCATGGTGGTGGTCACGCCGGGATCTGACTTATGGAGCGTGATGGTGATATAGAAGGCGGCGTGCGCCAGGAAGATCAGCAGGATCATGGTCGCGACGATTTGGGTGTAGGCCGCGGCCAGGCGCAGCGCGAGGTCGGGTAGCGGGACGATTTCCCGGAGACGGGGCAGGGGATGACAGCGGTCGAGCAGAAAATCGGCTTCGTTGGTATTCAGTTGGCCCCGGTGCTGCAGTTCCCGGATTTGCTCCTCTTCCGGCGATGGCATCAACATCAGCCGCCGCCGGTGACGGTCGCGGCAATAGCCGATGACGGTGATGACGGCAATACTCCAGAAGGCCACCGGCGGCAGCCAGGTGACCAGAGTATACAGTATGGTGATAAAATCCAACTGACTGTTCGATAGCGGCGCGGCGATCATGAAACTTTTCCCCCTGTGCTTAAGCTCAATTTAGCGCGGCCAGCATGGCGGCGGCCTCGGTGACGGAAATCTCCCGTTGTTCCAGCCGCTTCATGATTTTCAGCCGGTCCGCCTGATGTTGCCGGTCCAGCTCCTGTAAGCGGGTGATGATCTGATCCAGCCGGTTGCGGACGGTGGGATAGGATATCTGCATGATCCGTCCCACCTCTTTCAGCGAACCGGCGCTTAACACGAAAAGTTCGATGAAATCGCGGTCTTCCGCTGACAGCCGGGCCAATCGCGGCAATTCCAGTTGCCCGGAGAGGGTCATGCCGCATTCCGGGCAGACGATTCGTTCCACTTGCAATGATCCGCCGCAATTCTGACAGGTCGCGGAAAAATGATCCATGATATTCTTACCTCCAGAGGTTGGATGAAATAGTATGACCTTTGATGATGCCTGTAAGATAAATTCTATATCCAATCTGCAAAAAATCAATAATAAAATCAATAAAATCAATAATAAAATCAATAAAATTAAGAAAGTATTGGAATTAATTACTGCAGTTGCACCGGGATATTACCGGGGCCGCCAAACCGTTGCCGCTTCCTCCCGTGGATGAATGGGGTGGTAAAGATGGCGATATGCCCAAAAAATTGTTTTTTTCTTTTTTCCGGGATTGACGACGGATAATAATAGTGGTATTATAGTACCATAATACAATAATTAACGAGGCAATTATGGCGCAGATCGTAAATTTTTCGGAGGCGGCGGCGATCGGGATCCATGCCGTACTGCTGTTGACTTCGCATCGGGAGCGGGCGCTGACGACCCGGCGGATTTCGGAACGGTTGGGCATCTCGGATCATCACTGTGCCAAAGTGATGCAGCGGCTGGTTCATGCCGGACTGGTGCGGGCGACGCGGGGGCCGGGGGGCGGATTTGTGCTTGCCGGCGACCCGGCCGAACTGACCATATTGATGGTGTTCGAGGCCATTGAGGGTAAACTGGAAGATCGATACTGTATGTTCAAGGTGAACAAATGTCCGGCCGGACAGTGTTTGTTTCACGAACTGACGGCCGGCGTCAACCGGACGATACGGTCCTATCTTGAAAGTCACAACTTGGCGGAACTCGCGGCAACAGGCGCCTTGGCCTGATCGACGTGGTGTGCCGGGAATGAGAGAAAATAGTTTAGAAGCACGAGGGCGGTAGCCATGAAAAGACCGATCATTCATATCGAGGAAGAAAAATGCGACGGCTGCGGCGTTTGCGTCCGGGCCTGCCATGAAGACGCGATTCAACTGCTTGACGGCAAGGCGCAGTTGGTCCGGGACGACTACTGTGACGGTTTGGGCGCCTGCATCGGCGAATGTCCCCGCGGCGCCATTACCGTTACGGAACGCGATGCCGCAGCATTCGATCCCGCGGCTGCGGCGGCGGCTCAGGCGGCGCACGCCGCCGTTGCCTCCATTCCGGCGGCAGCGTTGTCTCCGTCCCCGGCGGGATCGGGAACAACTTGTGGTTGTGCCGGTTCGACGCCCAGGTCATTTGCGCTGGCCGCGGCGGACGGTTTTTCGCTTGACGAGGCGGCGGAATCGTCCTTGCAATTGCAGCAATGGCCGGTTCAATTGCCGCTGGTTCCGGTCCGTGCCCCCCTATTGGGACCAGGCCGACCTGCTGGTGGCGGCCGATTGTACCGCGGTGGCCTGCGGTTCCTTTCAATTCCGACTGCTGCGGGGAAAAAAGGTGATAATTGCCTGTCCGAAGTTGGATGAGACGTCAAACTATGTTGACAAATTGGCATCAATCCTTATAGTTAATAGTGTAAGGAGTGTAACCGTGGCCTTTATGGCTGTGCCGTGCTGTTCAGTTTTGGTGGCTATGGTCCGGAAAGCGCTGGCGCAGTGTGGTCGGGAGCTGCCGTTGTATCTGGTGCGGATCGGCATTCGCGGCGAGGTGGTGAAGGTAAATGATGATAATGGGTCAATGCTTTAACAGGAAAGGGAAAAACCATGAGTAAAATGTTTTGTTTTCAATGCGAACAGACCGCGCAATGCCATGGTTGCGAAGTTCGCGGGGTGTGCGGCAAGGATCCGGATGTGGCGGCGTTGCAGGATATGACGATCGAGGCGGTCAAGGGATTGGCGCAATATGCTTCCCGGGCCCGGACCTTGGGGGTAAGCGACGATGACATCAATCATATGACGGTTGAAGCATTGTTTACCACCGTTACCAATGTGGATTTCGACCCGCAACAGGTGGCGCTGATCTGCCGCAACACCTTTGTGATGCGCGACCATGCCCGCAGTTTGTATGAAACGGCCTGTCTGGAGGCCGGTCGTCAACCGGAACGGCTGGCCGGGCCCGCCAGGGTGATTCCGGCGAAGACGTTTAAGGGAATGATTCGTCAGGGAGGGAGAGTCGGTATTCCGGCGCGGCGGGCCTGTTTCGGCGAAGACGTGTCCGCGTTGCAGGAGTTGCTGACCTACGGACTCAAGGGCGTAGCGGCTTATATCGATCATGCCTGGTTGCTGGGTTACGGCGACGAGGCGGTGTTCGAGTTCATTCATCGGGCGTTGACGGCCCTGGCGGAAGACGAAGCCGACGTCAAAACGTTGTTCGACCTCTGCATGGAGTGCGGCCAGGTTAATTTCCGGGCCATGGAACTGCTGGATGAAGCCCATACGTCGACCTACGGCAATCCGGAACCGACGCGGGTGCGGATTACGCCGGTGAAAGGCAAGGCCATTCTGGTTTCCGGGCATGATCTGCGGGACTTGGAAGAGCTGCTCCGGCAGACCGAAAATACCGGCATCAATATTTATACCCATGGGGAAATGTTGCCGTGCCATGGTTATCCCAAGCTCAAGAAATACAAACATCTGGT
>JAQUZV010000089.1 GCA_028691155.1 Victivallales bacterium | reverse complement strand
CATCGTCCGGGCGGGAACTTTGCCGATATCGTGCAGCAGGATGCTCCAGGCCAGTTCCACCGAGGGAATGGCCATATGACGCAGCATCAGTACGGTATGGGCAAAGACGTCGCCCTCGGGATGATATTCCGGCGGCTGCGTCACTCCGGCGGTCGCCGCCACCTCGGGCAATACCGCCGGCAACAACTCCAGTTCCCGAAGCAACACCAGCGCCGCCGCGGGATCGGGCCCGGTCAACATGGCGTTGAGCTCCTCGCGAATGCGCTCCGGCGACAACCGCGCCGCCCGACCGGCATAACGCTTCACCGCCGTCGTGAGGTCGGCAGCCAGATCAAACCGGAACCGGACCGCGAAACGCACCGCCCGCAACAACCGCAGATAATCTTCCCGAAACCGGGTGTCCGGATCCCCGACCGTCCGCAGCAGGCCGCGGCGCAAATCGCCCTGCCCGTCGAAAAAATCGAGAATCTCACCGGTAAAAGGATCGGCGAACATGGCGTTGACGGTAAAATCGCGACGGGCGGCATCGGGCTGCGGCGAAGCGGCGTAACACACGGTTTCGGGATGGCGGCCGTCGCAATAGTCGCGTTCCTCGCGGAACGCCGCCACCTCGTAATTGCCCCCCTCCTGCACCACCACCACAATCCCGAACGCCATACCGACGCCATAGGTCCGGGGGAAAAGCTGCTGCACCCGTTCCGGGCGGGCGTCGGTGGCAATATCGATGTCTTTGACCGGAAGTCCCAGCAGGCAATCGCGTACCGCGCCGCCGACGAAAAAGGCCTGATAACCATGTTCGCGCAGCCGCCGGACAATATCTCGCGCCCCCCGAACCAATCGGTTGTCGGGAAAAACAATCATCGGGAAAATCTCCGTTTTGAGTATTGCTTTACCATACAGCCGACTATATATTCAATACAAGGTATGAACAACGGTTTTTTCAATTCGAACAGTGAGGGAATGCCGGCGCTGAATTTGTCACCATCATACCGCGCCGGCCGCCGGAACCGCCCGGGATACCGTACCCGAAGCAGTATGGCGTTTCGGCCGACGCGGTCAACGGCAACGGTTCCGCTCCTGTTTTCAACATAAGGAACGACATGCGGACAGCGGTATTCGGCGGTACTTTCGATCCTCCCCATTCCGGGCATATTGCTTTGGCCCGGGCCGTCATCAACGGCGGATACGCGGACAAAATTCTGTTCATTCCGGCCTTCCGCCCTCCCCACAAGGCTGATAAACATGCCACGCCGTTCGCCGACCGGGCGGCCATGTTGACGCTGGCCCTGCATGATTTCCCGGCCGCGGAAATTTCATTGCTGGAAGCGCAACACCCCGAGCGTCTGTCATATACGTTCGAAACCATGTGCGAACTGACCGCCGCCCATCCGGAACAGCGGTACCGGTTGCTGATCGGAGCCGACAGCCTGGTGCAGTTGCACCGCTGGCATCGGGCCCGGGAATTGGCGGAACGCTGGCCGATCCTGACTTATCCGCGTCCGGGTTTTCCGGTGACGTTGGCGGAACTGGCCCCGCATTGGCCGGAACTTTTGGCCCGCAAACTGGTCCAATCAATAATGGAACTGCCGGTTTCCGCCTGGTCGTCAACGGCCATCCGGACGGAATTGCGGCAGGGACGGTGCCCGGCCGACGCCTTGGTGCCCGGGGTAATAAAGTATATTCAAGAAAAAAGACTTTATCGGTAGACATTTGCCGATTAGTATGTAAATTACGACCTTTGATCCTTAACGAAGAAATTGGAAGCTGAGAATGGAAAAAGACAAGAAAGTAACAAGTCCGAAGGAACTGGCGGTTTTCTGCGCCAGGGTCGCCGACGATCGCAAAGCGGAGAATATCGTGACGCTGGAAATGGGCGAAGCCTCGTCGATTGCGGATTACTTTGTGCTCTGCACCGCCAACTCGCAACCTCATTTGAAAGCGGTGACCGACCGGATCGAACGGGAAACCCGCAACCAGTTGGAAATCCGGGCGCTCCGGGTCGAGGGCACCCCGGAAAGTCAATGGCTGTTGCTGGATTACGGCGCCGTAGTCATTCACGTCATGACCCCGGAAATGCGCGATCTGTATCAATTGGAAAGTCTGTGGGGCGACGCGCCCCGGATCGAGGCGGTAAAAGCCCTGGCTCAGGGCCCGGCCGCCGAGCCGAAACTTTAAATATATGTGCGGGTAGATGCCGCGAACCGCGGCATATTCATATCAACCGGAACATGAGGCGATGGGAATGATGGAAAACCGAAAAAATTGGAATGAATTCCAGTGGGAGCGTGAATTCCGCAAGGATGGAAACCGGATCCACTACTATTTCCAGGAATTGCCGCATTTCATCGACTTGCCGGAAGAAGAAGAAATTATCCTCAAAAAGATGAAACTCAATCCGGAACTCGTGTCGCAAAACGACAATTGGGACGATTTTGCCCCGTCGTTGTACGGCGACGACCCGGACGACGACATCTTCATTTCCGACGACTGGATTCAGAAAGATACCGCCAGGTTCTATATGCAGTTGTCCAAACTGGCCACGCAGTGGAATATCATGATGGCGGCCGAACTGCCGGAAAAATTTCAGGCCATCGGTTTGCATATCACCTGCCTTTACGGCCAGGCATTGGCCTATACCGCCGAGCTGCTCGACAGCGAAAACGATGACGCCCCCGGGTTCACCATCAGCATCGGCAAACGGCTGTTGCATGAATTCAACCAGCTGGTCGGCAAGTTTTCGCAGTTGGCGGGAAGCCGGCCGCAGCAGGCGGAACAGCTCGTCAGCTATATCAATCATCTGCAAAGCCTGCGGGAAAAACTGCTTGCCATGATTATCCAGGCCCGGACCGGCAGCAATACTCCGCCGCCGAAAAACTGATTCCCGCCGGACGGACGACGGCAGACCGACCACCCGGCAACCCGAATCGTTTTGCCTCCGGTCAGGGTTTTACGGGCGGGGTTCCGGGATTTGCCGCCGGAAGCGGCATTATTGCCGCAGCAGCGCCGGGCGACGGCAGATCGCTGCTGCGATCCGCCGGAATACGGTAACGCGCCATGATCCGTGCGGTGGCGGTCCGGCAACGGTTTACCTCCAGCACGATTTTGAAGTGCTCCTGGAAACCCAGTTCGATAAAACCGCTTTTGATGGCGGCAATCCGTTCGATCAGATCGCGGAGATTGCGGATCCGGACCCCATTCAAAGTGGTGACCATCTGATAACGGATATTCTGATAGCCCTGATTGCTTTCATCGGCCAACACCTCGGACAACACCACCACCTGATCACGCGCGGCGGTGATATCGCCATATTCAGCCACATACGCCAATTGCCGCGGCGCATTGGTGCGCCAGTCACGCCAGGTATTGAGATAATTCTCGCTCAACGGAACAAACAGCAGACCGCCGAGCAGATAATAACTGGGCAGGATATCGAAATTCAGGCGCGGCACCAGTTTTTTCCCGGCGACAACCCGATAATCAACCGTCATAACCTTGCCGTGACGCATAATCTTCATCCGGCAAATATCACCGATCTTTTTCTGCCAGATCATGGTTTCGAAAAAAATCACCTCGTCGCGACGAAACGGCACACTGCCGTCGTTGGCAATCGGCACGCCGTCAATCGCCATAATCACGTCATTGACCTGAAGCATACCCCGCTCCTGTTCCGGCGGCGGCAGATAAGTCACCAGCACCCCGGTGTCGCCGGAACGCATCCCGGCCCAGGCGCGCAGATCGGGATTTTCCATCGGCATGATATGGGGAGCAAACTCGGGAAAGCCGTCATAAACGCCATCGGCCACGTCCGCGAGGAAATGCTCCAGAACATTGAGCGGAATCATGTAACCGATGCCCTGCGCCTGACTCAACCCCTGAAAAGCCACGCCCACCACCTTGCCGTCCTCGAGCACCGGACCGCCGCTGTTGCCGGGATTGATGGCGGCGTCGATCTGAATTGCCGGCAGCTCGCGGCCGGTATGGCGATAATTGATCGGTTCGATGCGGGAAACCACCCCTTCGGTCACGGCAATATTGTCGCCGCCCACCGGATAACCGATCACATTGACCTTGTCCTGAAGTTCCGGGAGCACTCCGGTTTCCAACGGCGTTATCCCGCGATAAAATTCCGGATCGTCAACCGTCAGAATGGCCAGATCGCATTCATGACCGACATTGAGCAGCCGGGCGATATACTTTTTCGTATCCCCCTGCTTGCGCACCTGAAGAAAGGTCTGGTTGGCCACCACATGGGCATTGGTGATGATCCGCCGTCCCGGCAATACAAACCCCGACCCGGAAGTCAGGGTCTGCTGATAATTGCGCCACGGCTGCAAAAAGCTCGGATCGCTCTGAACCGTAAAAATCTTGACCACGGCATTGATCCGCTCGCCGCCGACATCTCCCCGCAACGGGACCGACAGCGACAACACCGCCGCCAACGCCAGCAATCGAACCGTTGCGCCCATAACCCGGGGCGCCGTCAGTTGGCCGGGGTAAGCGGCGTAATCGACAACACCTTGACCACCGGAATCTTCCACGATTTGATCCAACGTTTCCGTCCGGTAATCTTCACCCGCTGATCCACATATTTGTTGAGCTCGTCACGGTGCGAGTAAAGGTAGCACAACGGCTTGTACTGCCCGTTGTCATAAACACTGATCGCATGGCTGACCACCTTCGAACCGGGATTCAGGGTCACCAGAATCCCTTCGAAAGAGTCTTCCACCGCCGGTTCGTCGATGAACGGCAATTCCTTTTCCAGTTCTTCCGTGTTTTCTTCCGGAAGCATCACGGTTTTCGGCCGCTCCACCAACGGCGCCTTGACCTTGCGGTCGGCAGGAGGAGAAACTTTGTCCGCCGGTGCCGGCGTGGGGGTGTCGGCGATTTTCTTCAAAATCTCCTTGCCGCCCGGCGGCAATTTTTCCGTTGGCGTCGCCGGGGAATCCGCCGCCTGATCCAGTTTGACGAACTGCACCGCAATCCATCCGGACAACGAGGTGATCGGTTCGATTCGCAACCAATCCTTGTTTTTATCATCGATGATCTTTACCGGCTGACCGGCTTTGGCCACGCCGTAAGAACGATATCTCAACCCGGGACCGGAACGCAGATTGACATTCTTCAGCACTTTGCCGTCTTTGATGAATTTGGCCGCCACCCATACCGGAGCCTTATCCGGCACGGCAATCCGACACCAGCCGTTCTTTACTTCCTGAATCAGCACTTTCTCTCCACGCTGCAAAGAACCTATCACCGTCGAATTTCCCGGTTTGACCCGAATATTGAGCCGATGAGCGGTAATCGTCCCCTCCTGTGGGGCCGCTGCCAGCCCGGACTGCAGAATGGCCAACGCACAGACAATCATGGCCGTCTTGATTTTCATTGTGCAAATCTCCATTGTGGCACCAGATTTTTTTAAATCGAACTGTCGAATTTTGCGATAAATCCAATATATTATGTTTTGGCGACATTGAAAGTAAAATTCAGAATTTTTTCCGCGGCGGCGGCCAAAAAGATGGCAGGACTCCAAATGAACCGACAAGTTGATGCTTTTATTTCCTATCTGCGTGACGAACGCAATGCCTCGAACCATACCCTGGACAATTATCGCCGGGATATTTTCCAGTTCGCCCGCCTGACCTTCGACGCCGATGAAACTTTTGACGCCTGGAGCCGCACCGACGTCTACGCCGCCCGCGCCTATGTCGTGGCCCTGCAGCAGGAGAAACTTTCCCGCGCTTCGATCCGGCGCAAAACTTCGGCCCTGCGCTCCTTCTATCGTTTCATGGTACGGGAACAGGCCGTCCGCCACAATCCCTTTATCGGTTTGACCACCCCGCGCCGGGAAAAGAAACTCCCCTTGTATCTCACCGTGGAAGAAGTGGGTCGTCTGCTCGACGCTCCCCCGATCTACTGGCACCGGGCCCGCGCCGACGGCACGGCCAAAGACGACGATTCCGCCCGCTTCGCCAGTGCCCGCGACAGCGCCATTCTGGAGGTTATCTACAGCGGCGGATTACGTATCAGCGAAGCGGTAGGTCTCAATCTGGCCGACCTCGACCTGATCAGTGACGTCATGCTGGTACGCGGCAAAGGCAAGAAGGAACGGCTATGCGCCCTGGGCCACCCCGCCGTCAAAGCGGTAACCCGCTATCTGCAACTGCGGCCGCTGCGCACGGAAGACGAACGCCGCCAGGCACCGCTCTTCGTCAACCGTTTCGGTACCCGCCTGACCGCGCGTTCGTTTCAGCGGAATCTGAAATATTATCTGGACCTGGCCGAACTGCCGCATGATATGACGCCGCACAAGCTGCGCCACTCCTTTGCCACTCATCTGCTGGATGCCGGCGCCGACCTCCGCAGCGTACAGGAGATGCTCGGCCATGCCAGTTTGAGCACCACCCAAATCTACACCCATATCAGTTCGGCACGGATGAAAAAGATTTACAACCAGGCGCATCCCCGCGCTTGATCCTTCTTCCCTCCTGCCGCACCGGGCTTATTTCCGGATCACCTGCCGAATGCTGAAACGGCAGAAACGCCATTGCTCCTTTATTTTGCTCAATTCGGCCCGGATTTCCCGGACTTCATCCACTTTTTCCCCGTTGCGCAGTTCACCCTGCAGATTGCCGGTAAAATCGATTATCGCCCGATCCGGTTGCGGAAACGTCACCTCGGCATCATAGAACGACAACCGGCAGGTGTTGAAAACACGGCGCAGGCGCACCAGATTGGACGTGATTTCTTCCGGTGAAAATTCCCCGGAAAACATCGTCCGCTCCAACTGAAAAGAACATGGATCGGCCAGATACTCATCGGCTTTCCGGGTTTTCAGCCACATGGCGGCGGTCGTTTCATTGCGCTCCTTGGACGCCGCATCGGCCATCTCGCGCAAGGCCTTCATCACCAAACTCCTGTCACTCTGCGGCGACCAATACCACCAGCCGACCGCCACCACCGCCAGCACCACCACCAGCACACCAATCTTTTTTACCATAACGGCACTCCTGTTATCCGCCGCCGGGAGATCTCACCGAATTTGTGTTGCTCCATCGGCATGCCCCGGTTGTCACCCACCAAATAAACGCAACCGTCGGCAATCCGCCGCCGCGGCAGATTCCAGTTGCATCCGCTTTTTACATAAGGTTCCGTTACCGCCGCACCGTTGACCAGCAACCGGCCGTGACGAAACTCCACCGTATCGCCGGCCAACGCCACCACGCGCTTCAGCAACATCACCTCCTCCCCCAGATAACGCGCAATGACCACCTGCCCGCGCCGGGGTTGGCCGAACCAGAACGTCGGTTTCCAGCAGAAATTGAACCCATGCACCGAATATGTCGGCACCATGCTGCCACCGTTGATGACCATGGGACGACACACCAAGGTAGACCACAGCGTAGCCGCCGCCGCAACCAGCCCCAACCGAATCAGGCCGCGCCGGGAAAAATCAAAGCACCAGAAACAACGTCGCACCGGCCGCGGTCCGGGTTTTATTACTGAACGATACAAGGGAAGACACCGCCTCTCGTAAATTTTTCTGAACTCGGTTTCGAACCATACACCTCACCCCATACGAACCGGCACCGGGAAAATTGCGGTTATTTATGCAACCGACGCCGAAAAATCAATCCCCGTCCCGCGATAAAATTAACCGTCATCAGCAACGCGGGATTGTCGACGGCCACAAAAACCGCCCCCGTCGCCTCCGGATTCGGCGCCGTTGTCGGCCGCCAGCCCGACGCCTCGGCCACCGGTAGAAAAGCCCGGAACGCCGCCGCCGCCGGCAGCGCAACCGCAAAACTGCCATACCCGGTTCCCCGCCGGGGAAAAGCGACATACTGCAACGGCCGGGCATCTTGCGGCAACGGCAGTTCCTCCGGCCAGACCGGGGTTTTCGGCACCGGCCCCGGCACCTCCAAAG
>JAQUZV010000088.1:1426-7983 GCA_028691155.1 Victivallales bacterium | reverse complement strand
TTCACTGCGCGACGCCATTTACTTCCGCCTGGCCGGAGTCCGGTGTCTGTTCGGAGCGGCGGCGCGGTGCCGGAGCTTCCTGCTTACCCGCAGTTTCCGCTATCCGCCCCGCATCGACAAACGGCTCAACAACATGCATCATGCGGAAAAATACCTGGCCATGGTTTACGCGTTGGGGGCGCCGTGCTGGCAGGGAGAAATGCCGGATATTGAGATCGGGGTTTCCTCGTCCCCTCAGGGAGAAGCCCTGACCCGGGCGCTGGCCGCGAAGCGGGTGATGACGCTGGCCGCTGGGGCGGCCTACGGGGCGGCCAAGCGCTGGCCCTCGGATCATTTCCGCAAAGTGGCGGACTACTGGATTCAACACGGCGGCACCGTGGCCATTCTCGGCTCGGCCGGGGAAAGACGGATTGCGAAAGAGATTGCCGCCGGACTGCCGCCGGAACATTGCTGCGATCTGACCGGGGGCACCGACCTCATGCAGTTGATGACGATTTTACGCCACGGCACCATCTGTGTGGCCAACGACAGCGGCATCATGCACCTCTGTGCCGCGCTCGGCGGCCGGGGCATTGCCGTTTTCGGACCTACCGATCCTTCGGCGACCGCTCCGGTTTCGGCCGACTGGACGGTGGTATTCGAAAAACAGCCCTGCGCTCCCTGCTTCAAGCGGGTTTGTCCGCTGAACTCGATTCGGTGCATGCATATAATTACGGCGGAAAAAGTCATCAGAATCCTGAAACGGTTGACGGCCGATGCCTCATAATCCCTTTCCGCCGCGGATTCGCACTGTTGCCGTCGTCGCTCCGGCCGGGCCGGCGGCGTCGGAAGCCGTTGCTTCCGGTTGCCGGCAACTGCAGGCCTGGGGGCTTGACGTCAAAGTCATGCCGCATGTTTTTACCGGGGCGGATGAATCCTATCTGGCCGCTCCGGCCGCCGCCCGGCGCTGCGACTTGGAACAATGCTGGCGGGAACCGGATATCGATCTGGTGCTTTGCGCCCGCGGCGGCTTCGGGACGGCGCATCTGCTGCCGCATCTCGACTGGACCTTGTTGCGTTCCCGGCCGTTGCCGCTGATCGGCTACAGCGATATTACGGCCTTGCAGTTGGCGATGTACCGTCACCGGTGCGGTCCATTGCTGGCGGCGCCCATGTGCGGGCGTCTGGGCGATCTGGCGGCGGATGACTATACCTGTTATTATTATGCCCGGGCGCTGGCCGATCAAGTTACGGCGGAACCGGTCTGCCTTCCCGGCGGTGGCGACCGCATGACGGTGTTGCAGGAGGGAACGGCCGCCGGCCCGTTGCTGGCCGTCAATCTGGCGGTGGCGGCCACGCTGTGCGGGACGCCGTTTATGCCGGATCTGAGCGGCCATATTCTGCTGGTGGAAGATGTGGGGGAGGCGGTCTACCGCCTGGACCGTTTTCTGACGCAGTTGGCCCAATGCGGCGTGTTGGGGGGGCTGGCCGGACTGGTGTTCGGTTCTTTCCGCGATTGCGGGACCGCTCCGGAGCGGGAACGGTTGTTCCGGCGTATCGGCGCGGCGGTTTCCGGTCCGGTGCTGACGGGATTTCCGTTCGGACACACCTTTCCGCTGGCGGCGGTTCGCCAGGGACGTCGCGCCGTGATCGAGGCCGACGGCAGAATCCGGCTTTAGGCCGGGCGTTCGGCCAGGACGATGGCCCGGCAGGGGGCCGGATGTCCTTCCACGGTGCGGGACGGATCGTGCGGGTCGAGATAGTCGGCCAGCGATTCCCAGCGCATCCAGGGCGTGGTGCGTTGTTCCGCGGTGGTGGTGACGGTGACGTCGACGGTGCGCACGCGGATAAAGCCGGCGGTCCGCAACCAGTTTTCCAGCGTTGCCGGGGCGGGAATGGCATGAATGTTCCGCATCTTGGCATAACGTCCCGACGGCGACAGCACGTCTCCGGCGTCGCCGGGGATCACCAACGTTTCCACCACCACTTCGCCGCCGGGTTTCAGTTGTCCGCGCAGTTGGGCCAGATGAGCCCGCGGATCCCGGCGGTGATACAGTACCCCCATCGAAAAGACGGTATCGAAAGCGGCGGTGTCCGGCGGCAGTTCCTCGATTCTCAACGGCAGCACCCAGGCCGGATACGCCCCCAGAAAGTGCCGGACGGCCCAGTACTGCATGACGAAAACCGCATAGGGATCGATACCTACCGCCAGTTTGGCTCCGGCGCCCGCCATGCGCCAGACGTGATAGCCGTTGCCGCCGCCGATGTCCAGCACCTTTTTTCCGGTCAGCGGGCGGAGGTGATCCCGCAGCCGTCGCCATTTCCGGTCGGAACGCCATTCGGTGTCGATGACAATTTCGCCCAGACGGTATGGTCCTTTGCGCCAGGGATGCAGTTCCTGCAGGGTGTTGGTAAGTGCCGGTTGTTGCCGTTCGTCAGGAAGCGGAAACTCGATACCGACGGCGTCGGTATCGAGTCGGACCGTTCCGGCCGGCGGCGGCGGCAAGGCGTTCAGGGCCGCCAGCCAGCGGGACCAGTCGCCGTGATCGTGTCCGCCGGCGGCGACAAATTGCCGGGCCAGGTCGTACAATAGTGCCGCGAGCGGCGCGGGCAGACCGGCATTGACCGCATCGGTATAAAACGGTGTGTAGTCGGGACTCATTTGCAGGCCGTCAGCGACATGAAATTGAAGCATTGGAACCAGGGTTCGCAATGACGGAAGCCGATCTGTTCCAGACGGCGGCGATGAACGGCGAGCGTTTCCGGGCGCAGCACATTTTCCAGCGCGGTACGCTTTTGACTGATTTCCAGTTGACTGTAGCCGTTGGCGTGTTTCCAGGCGTGGTAGATGTCGATCAGCAGATCACGGGAATAAGGATCGTCATGAGTGATTTTTTCCGACAAGACCACGATGCCTCCCGGCACCATGCCGTCGTAAATGCGCCGCAGCAGAGGTTCCCGGTCCGCTACCGGGAGGAACTGCAGCGTGAAGTTCAGGACGACGATGGCGGCCCGGGAAAATTCAATTTCCCGGATGTCGGCGCAAAGCGTCTCGATCGGTGTCGGGAACGGTGACGGCGCCGCCGCGTGGTCGCGGCAGCGGGCAATCATGGCCGGCGCGTTGTCCACGGCATAAATCCGGCATCCCGGCGCTTTGATTCCGGCCCGGAGCGCCAGCGCCACGGCGCCCAGCGAGCAGCCCAGATCGTAGCAGTTGCTGCCGGCCACCGCGAAGCGTTCGGCCAGCACCGGCAGCATCCGGATAATATCGGCGTAACCCGGCACCGAACGCTCGATCATATCGGCGAAAACGGATGCCACTTTGTCATCGAACTCAAAGGCGGCGATCCGATCGGTCGCCCGGGCAAAAATATTGTCTTTTTTTCTGATTTTCATTTTTGGTAACCGTCATGGTCGTAATGAGTGGTCGGAGGTGTCAACTTATTTTCAACGGCGGGAGGAGATCAGATTGATGCCGTGAAGAATTTCCACCGCCCGGCGCAGTTGCGTGTCTTCCACGGCTCCGTCGTAATCGGGCCGGATGACGCCCGGACTGCGGAGCAGTTGCCGCGCCAGCTGCCGCTGCTGCTGCGGCGTCAGCGGGACGACGATGTCCGGGGCGATGCCGTGGCCGTGAATCACCCGTTTGGAGGGGGTGTAATAAAGCGCCACGGTGTAGCGGATGCCCGATCGATCCGGCAGACGGGCGATGCGCTGCACCGATCCTTTGCCGTACGATTTGGTTCCCACCAGGACGGCGCGGTGGTGATCCTTGAGACAACCGGCTACAATCTCCGCGGCGCTGGCGCTGTGGCCGTCGATCAGAATGACCAGCGGCAACGACGTTTCCTTGTCGCAACTCTGCGCCCGGTAAGCGACATCTTCGGCGGGATTGCGCCCCGATGTCCGTACTATTTCGCTGCCGGTCGCCAGAAAACGGCTGCAGACCTGAACGGCGCTGACCAGCAGACCGCCGGGATTGCTGCGCAGATCCAGAATCAGTGCGGTAATCTTCTGTTGCTTGAGTTTGGCCAGAGCCCGATCGAGTTCCTCGGCGGTGGCGGCGGGAAACTGGAGCAGCCGGATATAGCCGATGCTGCCGTCGATGACCCGGACCCCTTCGGGCGGCACCGGAGAGCCGCTGATGTCGGCGCGGGTGATTTCCACCTCGTGACGTTGCGGCTCCGGCGGACGCAAATAGACGATTTTGATTTTACTGCCGATGGGGCCGCTCAGTCTGGCGATGGCGGCCTGAGGCCGGTCGGCATTGACGGCGGTGCCGTCGATTCCCACGATGACATCCCCGGGACGCAGTCCGGCCTGCCAGGCCGGACTGTCATGAATCAGTGTTTCCACCTCCAGATTGCCGTTGCGCCAGGACAGCAGTATGCCGATACCGACAAATCGGCCCTCGCTGTGATTGAGAAATCGGGCCAGTTCCTCGGCCGAATGATACGAACTGAACGGATCGAGTTCCTGCAACATTCCGTGCAGTGCGCCCTGAATCAGCCGGTGATACGAGGCCTTGTCCTTATCGACATAGGTCCGGTGCAGCAGTTCCATGATGCTGGTGAGCTTGGCGAGTTCACGGTAGGGTTGGTCGGCTGCGGCGCCGGTGAGTTTGGTTTTGATTCCGGCGGGTGGGGCGACCTCAATCGGTAGTTTATCGTTGCGTGGGATTGTAATCGCGGGCGATGGATTGTCTTCCCCGCCCCGACCGGTTATGGCCGGGATCGAAATCCAACACATCCCCAGTAAAACGACCGTATATTTATGAACGTTCATGGTCCTCCGTTTCGGCCTGAGATTCGGTGGGGCGACGCTTTTTCTCCGGCGTACTGTTCTCTCGTCGCCGCTGTTGGAAAAAATGTTGCATCAGAGCCCGGCTCTCTGCGGCCATTATGCCGCCGGTTACCTCGACACGGTGCAGCATTCCCGGGAACCCGGTAATGTCCAGCGCCGATCCGGCCGCTCCGGAACGCGGATCGGCCATGCCGAAAATTACCCGTCGGATGCGGGCATTGACCATGGCTCCGGCGCACATGGCGCAGGGTTCCTTGGTCACGTAAATATCGATATTGTCGAGCCGCCAGTCGCCCTGGGCGGCGGCGGCCTGGGTCAGAACCAGAATTTCGGCATGGGCGGTGGCATCCTTGAGCAATTCCACCTGATTCCAGGCCCGGGCGATGATCATGCCGTCACGTACGGCTACGGCGCCGACCGGGACTTCGCCTTCGGTGGCCGCGCGCTCGGCCTGACGCAATGCCGCCGCCATGAAATATTCATCGTCAAATACGATCATGCCTCATCCTTATGCTTCAATCGTCCAGCATGCCCTGCAACATCTGATTCCGAAGTTCTTCAATGCCTTCTTCGCCGTAGAGACGGCGGACCAGCTTAAGGTTGAATTCGTTGAACATCTGCGGATCCGGTTTGGAAATCACATCCTGCTTGGACATTTCCAGCATGCGCCGGCGTTTGTTCGGGTCGTGATCGTAAATATCCAGATAGCGCACCATGGTCCGCGGACTGAGTTCGGCATAGACCTTTTGGCCGAACTCTTCCTGATAATCGGCCGCCATGACGGAAATCAGATCGGGGGAGGGATGGCGCAGTTTCAGGGACAACAGATAGTCGTAGATCATGCCCTGGCAGGTGATGTTGTCGAACAGCGGGAACCGCACTTCCCGGCCGCGGCTGTAAATGTTGGGCGGGAATTCGTAGTTGGAGGCAATCATGATGATGATATTTCCCGGCAGGGCAAAACTGCCGCCGACATGAGTGCGGAAATGATACCAGTCGATGTTCCGGGCATCCACGTCGTCGAAAAAGACGGCGAATTGGTGGTTTTTGCGTCGGGACAGACGTTCGATCAGTCCCGCCAGTCCGGCTTCGAGATCTTCGGGGTCCGGCAGAATCAGCGTCAATTCCGGGAAATGCAGCGCGTAGGAGATGGAAAAATGGGTTTTGCCCATGCCCGGCAAACTGGAGATCAGCAGTGGAATATTGGCTTCTCCCCGGACAAAGGCGGTAAAGTGCTTGAGATAGAGATCCTTGACCCCCGCATAACCATAAAATTTTTCGACCGGACGGATGGCATGCAGCGTTACCGGAACGAACCGGCCGTTGATATAACGGAAAGTACGGCCGATGCAGAACGGATCGGCACTGGCCGCCATAGCCCGGAACCGGGCAATTCTGGCCGGGGAGATGCGATGTTGCGGCACCGTAAAACGTCCGGGACGACAGGTCAGCCGATCTGCTCCCGGGTAAATTCGGGGCAGCACATTATCGTCTTCCGGCGCCGCTTCCAACAGGGCCAGATAGTCTGGAATCAGCGTGGCGCAGGCATCGCACAGGCGACCGGCATGAGCCAGTTGGAAACGGATGAATTTCCGTACTTCCGGCTGCGGGGAATTGAGCGCGCCGAAAAAATCGTCTTCCGCGGCGCTCAGATCCATTATTGCCGTTTCCAGTCGGCGCTCAAAGGGCACGGTACGGCAGAAACGGCACAACTGGTTGATGAGGTCAACGGCGTCGACTTCATCGCTGACGACCTCGAACCGTCGGGCCGTTGT
>JAQUZV010000088.1:0-1416 GCA_028691155.1 Victivallales bacterium | reverse complement strand
GTTGTCTCCCGTTCGAGAAAAGTTCGGGTCAGGTCATGTTCGATCGCCCGCAGTACTCTCCGGAGCAGAACCATGAATTCCCTGCGGTCGATATCGATGATTTCCCGCTGCTGTGCCACCGGTTCTTCGAACAGGACGTTGAAACTGGACAACGCTTCCGCGATCCGCCGGCGCAACGATTTAATCTTATCGGACTGCATATTCCCTCCCGCGACGGATATGTCCGCCGTATTTCGGTCAAAATTCATATCTGGTGAAGATATCGCCGCAATCGGTGTTAATCAAGTTTTTCCCGGTAAAAATTTCCGCGATCCGTCCGCCGGCGCGTCCCGGTCGATCCGAACGGTAAAATCTCCCGGCCGTCGCTTGATAATTGCACCGACGGTAACTATTTTATCCCCGGCGGTAATTGGAAAAATACCTTCGGGCCGGGTCGGGATGATTCACGTTCGGTTCGGTCGCAATGGACCTTGGCAATTACCTAGTTATGAAGGGAACCATGAGAAAAACTGTCCATATGGGTTGGATCGGAATTGTTGCGGGACTGCTGTTGTTTTCCGTGACCGGCCGGTGCGGTGTTTCGGATCAGTCCCCGGCGCCGGCGGCGCCGGCCGAAGAATTTCAGGATTTGCTGGAACCGCAGGTGAGTCTGCCGCCGTTGACGCCGCGGGATCGCGGCGAAGCGGCGCCGCGGACCGTGCGGGAAATCCGGCGCAGCGGCGTTCTCCGGGTGCTGATGGTAGAGCGCGAGATGTTGCCGCATCTGCCGCGTCGGGAGTCGATTCGCGACCGTGAACTGGCGTTGTTGACCCTGCTGGCCGACTGGCTGAATGTCCGCATCCAACTGATTTGCACCGCCGATGAAGAGGCGATGATTACCGCCCTGAATGCCGGCAAGGGCGATCTGGCGGCCATTGGGGTGGCGGTTACGCCGGAAAAGTTGCGGCGGCTGGCTTTTTCCCGTCCGCTGACGCAGGTGCACGAACAACTGGTGGCCGGAGTGGCGGTTCGGATTCGCAATCTCGACGAAATGAAAGGGAAAACCGTGGTGGTGGAGGCCGGGACGCCGTACTGGCAGCGCCTGAACGAACTGCGGCAACATTATCCGGAAATCAAGATGCTCAGCCGCCGCGACGATACGGAAACGCTGCTGGCATTGACGGCGGCCGGGAAAATCGCATTCACGGTTACCGATGATCTTCATTTGCAGGATTACCTGGCCTATCGCCGTGATGTGCGGGCGGTCTACACCTTTCCCGGCGTCCGTTATCTGGCCTGGGGGATGTCCCGTCGCGCCACGGGATTGCGGGAAGTGGTCAATTTGTTTCTGGCGCAATATCTGCCGGTGGTGGACCGCGGCGACGGCGTCGGCGATCTGGCCCAAATGCGGGCACGCCGGATTATTCGGGTCATTAC
>JAQUZV010000087.1 GCA_028691155.1 Victivallales bacterium | reverse complement strand
TGCCTCGATCGGACAGCATATGAAGCGCGTCTACAACTTGATGATCGGGGAACGCACGGCGGAAGATATCAAAATCAAGATCGGCAGCGCTTATCCGGAGAATGACGATGCGGCGTTGGAAGTCAAGGGCCGCGATCTGGTTTCCGGGTTGCCGAAAACGATCAAGATTTCCGCCTATGAGATTCGCATGGCGTTGCAGGAACCGGTTACCAGCATTGTCGAAGCGGTGCGCACCACCTTGGAGCGGTGTCCTCCCGAACTGGCGGCCGACCTGATTGACCGCGGCATTATGCTGGCGGGCGGCGGTGCGTTGCTGCGCGGCCTGGATAAACTGATCTCCGAAGAGACCGGGTTGCCGGTATTTGTGGCGGACGATCCGCTCAAAGCGGTTGCCAACGGCACCGGAATCATGTTGCAGGAAATCGATTTGATGGAGAGGGCCCTTTCTTCTTCCAAACGGTGATTTTTTGTGGCAAAGCTGCTTTCGGTTGTTAATTTGGTTACAAATCGGGAGTTGAGAGCGGAATGAAAAATTGGCGGAGGGTGGTGCTGTTGTTGCTGCTGTTTTCCGGTATTTCCGGCCGGGGCCGGGAAGGGGAATTGCAGTATCGCTCGGATGACGGTACGACTGCCGAGGCATCATCTGCTTTCCGTAAAATGCTGCGTTTTCGCTGCGGCGAGATTATTGCGGCCGGAATTTCCCGCCATGACGTGCCGATTGCCGATTCCGAACAGTTGTTGTCGCTTCCCCCCTCTTCGCCGGCATATGCCGTGATTCGGGTTCGTCTGGACGAGGGGCGCAGTCTGAGTATTCACGATTTTTCCCTGATTCACAATTACAAGAATTTTGCCTGTGTGGCGATTCGTCCGGTACCGGGGAAGTTCGATGCGGCGCGCCGTATTTTTCCGGCCTTTAACGGCCGGGTTTATGATTTGCTGTTTATTCCGGACATTCCGGATTTCAATCCGAAAATCACCTACCGCTGCACCTTGCATTACTGCCTGGCATCGACCGGAATGACGGATACCGACGTGAGATTTCGTAATTTCGACGGCCGGGAAATAGTATTTCCCGGACCGGAGAAGCGCTAAAATATCCGGAGCGACGGTAAATTACCGCGCCGTCGTGTGGTTCGATGAGGCTGGTTTCAACGCGGATACGTAATTTCCCCGATGTCGTCGACCGCGGCCCAAACCATGGCCAGACGGTCCACTCCCAACGCGCAGCCGGACGATTCCGGCAGGCCGTAATCCAACATAGTCAGAAAATCACTGGCTTCCGGGTAATCCTGACCGCCGTCGCGCCGCCGGTTCTCCCGGGCCTGACGGAAG
Organism: Victivallales bacterium; assembly: GCA_028691155.1. Classification (GTDB taxonomy): domain Bacteria; phylum Verrucomicrobiota; class Lentisphaeria; order Victivallales; family SZUA-371; genus SZUA-371. The sequence continues at coordinate 6,659 of JAQUZV010000087.1, read as the reverse complement.
CGCTCGCGCTGCTCTCCGGCGGCGGTCAACTCGGAAAAGGCATTGGCGATTTCCAGTCCGCCCAGATACAATTCCCAGCGTTCGGCTACGGTCGGATCGGAAGCTTTCAGTCGGGCCAGCGACGAGCGGCAGGCCGGATAATCCAGCAGAAGCGTCGGACGGCCCCAGCCCAGTTGCGGTTCGATTTTGGTGACCATCAGTTCGTCGAACGAATCAGCAGCCAGGGCGGTTTCCACCGCGACCCCGGCATAGTCGCGATAAGCATCGCGAACGCTGAGGTATTGCCATGGGGTGTCAAGTTCGATGGTCCGACCTCGCCATGACAGCGTTGTTCGTCCCAAAACCTGCCGGGCGGCAAAAATCAGCATGGCGCGGGTGAATTCGGCCAGCACCAGATAATCGGCTCCGGATTGATACCATTCCAGCATGGTGAATTCCGGTCGATGGCGCCGGCCGTATTCATCCCGGCGGAAGCACGGTCCGAGTTGAAAAATCCGGTCGTATCCGGCGGCCAGCAGACATTTCATCTCCAGTTCGGGGGAACTGCGCAGAAACCCGCCGACAGCGGCCGGAGCCTCGATATATTCTTCCGGGGCCGGGGCCGGGATCAGCACCGGCGTTTCCGTTTCCAGAAAACCGTGGTCGGCATAAAAGCGACGCAATGCAGCAATAAGCCCCGCTCGCAGGGTGAGGCGGGGCTTGAGCTCTTCCAGTCGCGCGATCAGCTCAGGCTTTGGCGACACGTTCGGCATAGGCACCGGTACGGGTGTCGATCTTGACGGTATCGCCCTGATTGATGAACAGGGGCACCTGAATTTCGTAGCCGTTGTCGAGCTTGGCGGGTTTCAGCACATTGGTGGCGGTGTCGCCGCGGGCGCCCGGTTCGGTGTCGACAATGACTTTTTCGATGAACGTCGGCAACGTTACATCGATCGGTTCGCCGTTGAACATGACCACGCTGCAGACGCTGTTTTCAATCAGAAAATAGATTTTGTCGCCGAGGTGATCCTTGTCGAGACGCAGTTCTTCATAAGTATCCGCGTCGCTGAACACATAGTAATCGCCGTCCTGATAGGAATAATGAATTTCGCGTTCTTCCACGTTGGGCACGTCAATCTTGTCGACCGGACGGAAGGTGCGATCCATGGTGGCCCCGGTAATCATATTTTTGAGACGGCAGCGATAAAGCGCAGTACCCTTGCCGGGCTTGCAGAATTCAAATTCGGTAACGGTATACGGCTGACCTTCGATCTCAATCTTCAGCCCCTTCTTCAAATCGGAAGCACTGTACATGTTATCTCCTGAATATAAATAATTATTGAATAAACCGACTATAGAAATACACTGATTTTGCCGTTTTGCAAATCAAATTGTCGGAAAACAACAAAACGGCCGGAGCGATACCGGTCGTTTTGCCTGGTTCCAATTTACTTTCGGAACGAAATCAGCCCTGCGCCTGGCAGGCGGTGATCGCCATGACACCGAAAATATCTTCGGCGCTGCAGCCGCGCGACAAATCGCTCATCGGCTTGGCCAGTCCCTGCAACACCGGACCATAGGCTCCGGCGCCGGCAAGACGCTGCACCATTTTATAGCAGATATTGCCGGCGTTAAGATCCGGGAAGATCAGGACGTTGGCGCTGCCGGCCAGGGCGCTGCCCTGACATTTGCCGGCGGCAACGGCGGGAACGAGCGCGGCATCGGCCTGTACTTCGCCGTCGAAAACAAGGTTCAACCCTTCGGCCTTTACCCTTTCCCCGAACAGTTTAGCTGCGGTTGCAACTTTTTCCTGAAGCGGGTGATTGGCGCTGCCGTGGGTCGAGAAGGAAAGAAAGGCCACCCGCGGTTCCCGGCCCAGCAATGCCTGATAAGTATTGGCCGTGGCCAGAGCAATGTCGACCAACTGTTCGGCGGTGGGATCGGGATTGACGGCGCAGTCGGCAAAGGCCAGCATCCGGTCTCCCGCCGGCGCCGGATGCTGAAGGTCCATAATGAAACAGCTGCTGCCGATTTTAATCCCCGGGGCGGTGCCGATGCAGATAAAGGCCGCCCGCAACATGTCGGCGGTGGAAGCGATGCTTCCGGCCACCAGCCCGTCGGCCAGGTTGTTGCGGCACATCATGGCACCGAAGAAGATCCGGCTCTGCAGCGCCTTGCGGGCACCCGCCATGTCCATGCCCTTTTTCTTGCGCATTTCGCAGAACTGGGCGGCGTATTCTTCGAAGAAATCGCAGGAAAGGTAGTCGAGAACTTCGAATTTGCGTTCCGTGATTCCGGCTTCCCGGCAGGCCTGATCGAGTTCGGCCGGAGTTCCGAGAACAATGGCTTTCCTGACGATGCCGGCGCTGACGGCCTGGTTGGCGGCGGTAACCACGCGGGGGTCCATGCCTTCCGGCAGCACCAGCGTCTTCTGAGCCTGACGGGCCCGTTCAATAAAAAGATCGATTGCTGGCATTTTTATATTCTCCTGTGCTTGAAAATTGAATTATATTTGAAAACGAAAACCGCCCGTCGAACGGGCGGCGGTAATATTCGACGGCAGTTACGGTTGGGGTTCCGTCAGCCTGACGACGCAACGGGCGATCATCAGCTCTTCATTGGTGGGCATGACGATCAGTTTGCACTTGCTGTCAGGGGTGGAAATGACGCCGCTCTTGCCGAAGCATCCGCCATTTTTTTCCTGATCCATCTTAATGCCGAGACCGCAGAGTTCCTCGCAGATTTCCCGGCGGATCGGAATGCTGAATTCGCCGACGCCGCCGGTGAACACCACCGCGTCGACGCCGTGGAGCAACGTATAATAGGCGCCGATGTATTTCACCACTTTCAGGACAAACATCCGGCGCGCCAGTGCCGCCCGTTCGTTGCCTTCTTCGGCCGCCTTGAGAATGTCGCGCATGTCGCTGCTCAGACCGCTGACGCCGAGTAGACCGCTCTTTTTGTTCATGACCTGATCGACTTCCGCCGGCGTCATGCCGTTTTCAATCATGCGTACCACGATCGAGGCGTCGATATCGCCGCAACGCGTTCCCATCATCAGTCCTTCCAGCGGGGTCAGCCCCATGGAGGTGTCGATGACCTTGCCGTCGCGGATGGCGGTAAGACTGCAACCGTTGCCGAGATGGCAGACAATCAAATTCAGCGCGGTCAGCGGACGTTCCAGATATTTGGCGGTGGCATTGGCCACATAATTGTGCGAGGTGCCGTGGAAACCGTATTTGCGGTAACCGTTCTTTTCGTACATTTCATAGGGCAGGGGATAGAGGTAGGCTTCGGGAGGCATGGTCTGATGAAACGCGGTGTCGAAGACGGCGATATTGGCGATGCCGGGAAAATTCTTCTCGCAGGCCTCGATGCCGGCCAGATTGGCCGGATTGTGCAGCGGTCCGAGGGGGAAACATTCCCGGATGATGGCCTTGACGTTGTCGTCGACAATGGTCGGCCGGGTCATCTTCATGCCGCCGTGGAGCACCCGGTGACCGATGGCCTGCACTTCGTTCAGGCTTTTCAGCACCCCGACTTCCGGATCCACCAGTTTGGCGCAGATGCTGCCGATGGCGCCGCGATGATCCTTGATCCGGAGCGTTTCCCGGACTTCACGGCCATCGCTGTGCTTGTAAATCAATTGGGGATTGTCCAGTCCGATGCGCTCCACCAGTCCTTTGGCCATTACGGTTTCGTTCTTCATCGCGAACAACGTGAATTTCACGGAAGAACTGCCTGCGTTCAATACCAACACTTTCATTAAAAGTCTACCTTTTCTCTAAGAATTATATCTGCTCGACTTATTGGATTATCATTGGTTAAATGTTTGCAAACAAGCATTTAAAATAGGAAGAAAAATATAGCCTCATTATGGCAAAAAGCAAAGATATACTCGGCGGGTTTTGTGGTTTTTTTCAGAATATCATATTTTCAAGCAAAATGTGACATTTTATTTCAAAATATTGACCGCAATCAAGGAGGAAGACCCTCTGAACGGGGTCGAAACCGGATCGTGGCGGTCACGATGGCACGACGGTCGGAGTGTGGTATGGAAAGTTTACTATAATGCTATACTTTTGCGGATATAATGAGGCCGTCCCGGCGGTCGGGACGGCCAGGGAGCTTATTCCGCGTCTTCCGGGCAATCCTCCGTTCCGGAATTATCGGTCGCGGCGTCGGAGAGTAATTTTTGTGCGGCGGGATAATCGAATTTGCCGCTGCCGAGCAGGGGTGGATTCTTCATGGTGACAATGCGCTTCGGAATCCAGAGCTCGCTCAGGCCGGATGCCAGAAAGTGCCGGCGCAACGTTCCGGGATCGGCCTGGAGATTGTCGGTGATGAGAACCAGCTGTTCGCCTTTGCGCCGGTCGGCGACGGCGATTATGCCGCTGCGGCTCTTGGGCCACAACTGTTCGACGGCGGTCTCGACGGCGGTCAGCGAGACCATCTCCCCGGCCACTTTGGCAAAGCGTTTGGCCCGGCCCTTAATGGTGATGAAGCCGTTAGAATCGATGGCCACGATGTCGCCGGTGTCATACCAGCCGTCCGGCGGCGGCTGGAGTTCGCCGGGATGTTCCTGGCGCATATAGCCCAACATGACGTTGTCGCCTTTGAGCCGCAGCTGTTGTCCGGCGGCGATGCCCGGGACTTCTTCGAGACGGCACTGCATCCCCGGCAGCAGCCGGCCCACGGTGCCGCGTCGGCAATACATCGGCGTATTCACGGCAATGACCGGCGCGGCTTCGGTGGCGCCGTAGCCCTCGAAGATCCGGACCCCGAATTTATTGGCCCAGAGATCGGCGGTGGTGTCCTTGAGTTTTTCCGCCCCCACCACGGCAAAACGCAGGTTGAAGAAGTCGTAGGGATGGGCCACCCGGCCGTAGGCGGCCAGGAAGGTGTCGGTGCCGAAAATGACGGTGGACATGGTGTCGTAACTCAGTTCCGGGATGATCCGGTAGTGCAGCGGTGAATGATAGAAAAAGGTTCGGATCCCGGCCAGGGTGGTCAGTACGGAACCGGCACACAGCCCGAAGGAGTGAAACATCGGCATGCAGTTGAAGACCCGGTCGGCGGTGGTGAGCGGCAGTACGGTCATGATCTGGGCCTTGTTGGCCTGAATGTTGCGATGGCTGAGCAGGACGGCTTTGGGCGTTCCTTCGGACCCGGAGGTGAACAGCACCACCGCCGGATCGGAAGGCGCGGCATGAGGCCGCCGGTGACGCAACCAATCCCAGCAACCGCCGAGCAGGGCGGCTTGGGTGGCCTGCTGCTTCAGATCTTCCAGGTAGATCAGACGGCAGCCGTTCCGTTGCAACGCTTCGGCCAGCGGTTCCAGATGTGCCAAGGTGATGAATTTCCGCGACGTAAATATCGTGCGCAGTTTTACCGCCCGGCAGGAAGCCGTCACGGCGGCGCTGCCGGACGAGAAATTGATCATGCAGGGAATCAGGTCGTAGGCCTGCATGCCCCAGAACGCGACCAGGGTCGGCAGCGAGGTGGGGAGCATCAGTCCCAGATAACGTTCTCCGGGCGCGGCGTGGCGCATCAGATTGCCCAGCAGGTGGCTTTTCAGCAGTAATTGCCGATAGTTGATCAGCTTGCGGGAGGCATCCTCGGCAATGCGGTGACCGTAGCCGTGGATACGGGCGGAGTCCCGCAACGAGCAGAACAGATTCCGGTCGATCGCGGTGGTCTGGTAGACCATATCCACCATGCTGTCGTAAATCTGCTGCGAGGTTTTGTGGCGGCGGGCGCGGCCGTGGAACTCCGGCGGCACGGTAAACCGGTGCGGTTCCAGTACCGTCAGGGTGATTTTGGGGAACCAGCAGGTTCTTACCTTATTGCGAAGATAGGAAAACTTGGAGTATTGAGCCCCGTCCATCCGGATCGGCAGGACCATGGCCCCGGATTTTTCGGCCACCATGCCCGGTCCCTCGTAGATCTTCATCAGCGTCCCGGTGACGGTAATGCGGCCTTCGGGAAAAATCATGCACTTGTGGTCGGCGCGGAGTTCCGCGATCAACGAGCGAATGGCCATCGGATTGGTCGGATCCAGCGGGAAGGCGTTGACAATGCTCAGCAGCGGTCGGAACCACCATTTTCTCGCCATCTGGGTGTTGAGCGCAAAGGTGAGTTTTTCCGGCATGAAGGCGGCGATCAGCAATCCGTCCAGCAGCGAGGTGTGGTTGGCGATAATCAGGACGCGGTTGCCGGCCTTTTCATAATTTTCCAGATTTTTCACCTCCACCCGGAACAGCAGCGACAGCAACGAGCGGAACATCGAGCGCAGTAGCGCCGTCGGCAGCAACCGGCAGATGTAAATCCCGACGCCCAGATTTATCACCGCCGCTCCCAGCAGCAATTCCGGGATGGTGCAACCCAGCCAGAGCGCCAGCCCGGCCGCCAGCGCAATCGTCACCATGAAAATAGCATTGACAATGTTGTTGGCGGCGATGGTCCGGGCCAGCGATTCGGGCCGGGCCCGGTGCTGCATCAGCGCATAGAGCGGAATGATGAACAGTCCGCCGCAGACGGCAATCAGAAACATGTCGATCATCAGCCGCCAGCCATAGAACCGGTGACAGAAAGCCATGGCCGTCAATGGGGTCGCCGCCGGCGTCAGCGTATGGGCGGCCAGGTAAATATCGGCGATAAAGATGCTCATTCCCAACGCG
>JAQUZV010000086.1 GCA_028691155.1 Victivallales bacterium | reverse complement strand
GAGCAGTGCAATCCCGACACCATGGCGGCAGTGCCCAATCCGGCCTGGTGCGTCTATCGTCCGAACGGCTGGATTTACGCCGCCGACGGCAAAACGGCGTTGGGACGGATGACCGGGCAGGGCAACCGCAAGATCCAACTGGTCCGTCCTTTCCGGGTCGAGGCCTTGCACTTCAATGCTCCGGCCAAAAAATCGGCGGATCTCTGGCTGGCCGATCTCGGTCCCGGCGATACGTTGACTTTCTTCGATTCCGCCGGTATATAATCCGACGAACGGGACCGGAAAATTCCCGTCTTTGGGGCAGGACAGAAAAAAATGTGTTTTTCTTGTCCTGCCCGTTTGTATCTGCGGCATTATGGGGATATGGTGAACCAAGTTAATTACGGAATGCGTAATAATGTTGCGATGCATTCCGGTAATACAGATGATTATGGTGAAGTCTTTCTCCTCTCTCATAGGTGCAGGCCGTTTGGTCTGCACCTTCTTTATTTGGGCCTGAAAACGGCTGATGATCCGATCCTTACAGTGAAAAATGACGGGAAAAAGCGGCGAATTCCGGCGTTGGCGGTTGGTTTGAAAAGTACGCCGCTGTTTATGGGGGGAATATTCATGGCCGGCGGAACGAACTGTAAGTGATTTATCATCGAGGAAAAAGATAGCAATAAAGATACCTTGGGCCCGTTTTTCCCCTGTTCCTCCCCAAAGAAAACCGGGCGGGAAACACCTTCCTTTTCCCGCGCGACGGTTTCCTTTGTGAGCGTCGGCCGCGTTGCCGGCAACTCGCCGCGGCGACCACCGCTTCGTCCCGGCGTCGTCGCCGGCTCCAAATGAAACCGTTCCGCAAATTCCTGCTTAAGCCATAATATTGAAGCGCCGGCCGGGAAAGTTCAATGGCCCGGTATCTCCTGGCCCGGCTTTCGTCCCGATTATCCTTTTCGGGAGTATGGTCGAGGCCATGTTTGGGAAAATTTGGGGATTATGATCCGGAAGGGAAAGAAAAAAACAAGGCGGAAAAGAAAAATCCGCCGATTCTCTTTTCCGCCTGCGGTTCAAACCGTCAAATGACTATTTACCGCAGCACTTCTTGTATTTTTTGCCGCTGCCGCAGGGGCACGGATCATTGCGTCCCACCCGGGGCATTTCCCGACGGAAGGTAATGTTGATCGGTTCTTCTTCCGCCGGCTGTTCCGGCGCCTTGGTGTCCGCGTCGGTCGAATCCTCGAACTGGCTCAGTTCCTCGTGGATGAACTCCTGCGGCAGATTGGCCAGGAACGACTCGAATTCCGACAACGTTGCCACCGAGGCCCGGAACATGTTGTTCAGAATTTCCCGGTTGATGCTGGTCATCAGCGTGGAGAACGTTTTAAACGCTTCCTGTTTGTATTCCACCAGGGGGTCTTTCTGGGCATAGGCCCGCAAGCCGATGCTGGAGCGCAGATGATCCATGGTGTAGAGGTGTTCCTGCCAGAGGTGGTCGATGGCGTCGAGCATGACCCGTCGTTCCAGCCAGTTGGCGGTTTCCTGATCCAGCGCGGCCTGCTTGCTTTCGTACGCCGTCTTGATCCTGTCCATGATTTTATCCAGCAACTGCTCCAGCGTACCTTCCTGTTTGAGGTCCTCGGCCTTGAAACCGAGCGGGAAGGTGGTGTTCAGCCAGTTCAGCAGTTGCGGCGTGTCCAATTCCCCATTGGGTTGGGCCACGGTGGCATTCTGAAGTGCTTCCTCGACTTCCCCGTCAACCAATTCCAGCAGCAATTGCCGCGGGGTGTCGCTGAGCAGCACCTGTTGCCGGAAGCCGTAAATCACTTCACGCTGTTTGTTCATGACATCGTCGTATTCGAGAGTTCGCTTACGGATGGAGAAATGGTGTTGTTCCACCCGGCGCTGCGCGGTTTCGATCGACTTGTTGAGCCAGGGATGTTCCAGCGTTTCGCCTTCTTCCATGCCGAAGCGCTCCATGATCCGGACGATCCGGTCGGAACCGAACAGCCGCATCAGGTTGTCTTCCAGCGAAACGTAGAATTGGGACGATCCCGGGTCGCCCTGACGGGAACAACGCCCGCGCAACTGACGGTCGATACGACGCGAATCGTGTCGGGCGCTGCCGATTACATGCAATCCGCCGAGTTCTACCACTCCTTCACCCAATTTAATGTCGGTCCCGCGGCCGGCCATGTTGGTGGCCACGGTGACGGCGGACTTTTGTCCGGCCCGGGCCACGATCTCGGCTTCATGCTGATGATTTTTGGCGTTCAGCACGTTATGCGGGATGTTCCGGCGCTTCATCATGCGGCTGATGATTTCGGAGTCTTCCACCGACACGGTGCCGACCAGAACCGGTTGCTCCGAGGTATGGCGTTTTTCCACATCGTTGAGGATGGCGTTGAATTTTTCGCGCTTGGTTTTGAAAATGAGATCGTTGCCGTCCACGCGCCGGCAGGGCCGGTTGGTGGGGATGACAATGACGTCGAGTTTGTAAATCTGGTGAAATTCGTTGGCTTCGGTTTCCGCCGTCCCGGTCATCCCGGACAATTTTTTATACATGCGGAAGTAATTCTGGATGGTGATGGTGGCCATGGTCTGGGTTTCTTTTTCAATTTTCACCCCTTCCTTGGCTTCCAGCGCCTGGTGCAGTCCGTCGCTGTAACGGCGTCCCGGCATTAACCGGCCGGTGTGCTCGTCCACAATCATCACTTCATTGTTCTGGACCACGTAATCGACGTCCTTTTCGAACAGGCAGTAGGCCTTGAGCAACTGGGACAGGTTGTGCAGGGCTTCGCTCTGACGGGAAAAATCTTCCATGAATTTCTGGCGTTGTTCCGTCTTCTGCGTTTCGTCCAGTTCCGGATCGGTGTCAATCCGGTGCAGTCCTTCCAGCATGTCGGGCATAATGAAGGCGTCCGGATTGTCCGGGGAAATCGCATTGCGGCCCTTTTCGGTCAGGTCGGCTTCGTTGTGTTTTTCATCCATCGAGAAAAAGAGTTCGGCCTGAACTTCCTGCAGCATGCCGCGGTTGTTGTCGCTGCGGACAAAACCTTCCTTCTTTTCCACCTGTTTGAGAATGTTGCCGTCTTCCAGGAGGCGCATCAACTGTTTATGGGTGGGCATGCCCAGTTTGACCTGAACCAGTTTCAGGATGGCGTCATCCTGTTCTTCTTTCGAGGCATCGGCATTCTCCAGGGTGTTCTTGGCTTCCTGCACCAGGCGGGAACACAGATGCAGTTGCCGCTGGTATACATCGGCCACCAGGGGTTGCAGCCGTCCGAACTGATGGGTGGAGACGGCGACCGGACCGGAGATGATCAGCGGCGTCCGGGCTTCGTCGATCAGGATACTGTCGATTTCATCGACAATGGCGTAGAAGTGATCGCGTTGTACCAGCTGATCGCGGTCGGAGGCCATGCCCATATCGCGCAGGTAGTCGAAGCCGAATTCACTGTTGGTGCCGTAGGTGATGTCGCACAGATACTGTTCGTGTCGTTCCTGGGGCGGCTGCATATTCTGGAGGCAGCCGACGGTCAGGCCGAGATAACGGTAGATGGTGCCCATCCATTCGGAGTCGCGACGGGCCAGATAGTCATTGACGGTGACCAACTGGCAGTTGTTGCCGGTCAACGCGTTGAGGTAAAGCGGCATGGTGGCGACGAGGGTTTTGCCTTCCCCGGTGGCCATTTCGGCGATGCCGCCGCGATGCAGGGCGATGCCGCCCATCAACTGGACGTCGAAAGGGACCATATCCCAGATCATGGTATTGCCGCACACGGAGATTTCGGTGCCGACCAGTCGGCGGCAGGCGTTTTTGACTACCGCGAAAGCTTCGCACATCAGGTCGTCGACCGTTTCTCCCTGCTGCAGCCGTGCTTTGAATTCGTCGGTTTTCGCCTGCAACTGCTCGTCCGTCAACTGCTGGTACGATTCTTCCAGTTGGTTGATCTGATTGACCAGCGGCGACATCCGCTTGACGTCACGTCCGGATTTGGTGCCGAAAACCTTTTTTATAATTGCAGCTATCATCGTGTTAACGATTCTCCTTGATACAGAAAATTTGCCGGTTTCCCGGCCGGAATACTATTTCGAGCCCGGAGTGTCCAGCGGCAGGCCCTGGCGGCACAAGGGGCAGTTATCCGGTTCATAAGTGTCCAGTTCCAACTGCAGCAGACTGGTATGGGGAATATCGAATTTGGCCCGGCCGCCGCTGCGGTCGACAATTACCGCCACGCCGACGACTTCGCCGCCGTGCTGCCGTACCAGATCGATGGTCTGCTGGACCCGGCCGCCGCGGGTGATGACATCTTCCGCCACCAGCACCTTTTCGCCGGGACGGATGGCAAAACCGCGTTTGAGGACCAGATTGCTCTGGTCGTCCTTATCGGCAAAGATGGCGCGGACGCCGAGCGCCCGGGCCATTTCCTGCCCGACGATCAGGCCGCCGACGGCCGGAGAAATAACCGTTTCAATGTCCCGGTCGCGAAATTTTTCCGCCAGGGCGGTGCATACTTTTTCCGCCTTGTCGGGGTATTGCAGCAACAGGGCCGCCTGGAAAAAGCGATTGCTGTGCAGACCGCTGCGCAATTTGAAATGCCCTTCCAGAAGAGCCTGTGATTCTTTGAGAATATCGATGATCTGCTGATGATCCATAATGGTATGTTCCGATTTTGACTTGGTTGAGGTCTGGTTTCTGTTTAGCGGAAAGTTTCCGGAGAGGACGGCTCCACCCAGAGATGAAAATCCACGTCTTTTCCACCCAACTGCAACGTAATAATGGTATTCAGTCGGGTCAGCAGCAGCGCGTACGGGATTTTAACCTCGCCGCCGGCCACATTGACCGAGACATTGCAGTTGCCGAGAATGTCTTCCGCCCGGCGGATACTGATGATCAAATCGCACATCCGGCACAGTTTGTCCCGCAGTTCGGCATCGAATTCATAAGGCGTATGGCAAACCGGACATACCACCTGAAAATCTTTTTTGCGGACATCCAGCAAATTGAAACTGATACTGCCGCGGCATTCGGGTGCCATGCAGGGAAAATCAATCTGGGCTTTGGCATCGATTTGATTTGAGACGGCTACGGTCATATTATCTCCCGGGTATAAAAACGTTAATCATTTTTCCTGTCTATAATCAAATTAATATAATATCACAATGCCCGTTTTAAAGTTTTTCCCAAAAGATTTGACAAAATTATATCCTCCCCCTCCGGATCGCCGTCGGGTCGGGTGTTTCCCCGGCCGGCTTCCGGATAATGATTTTATTCCGCCTTACGGTTGGAATGGCGCTGCCGTAACGGCAATGCCGCCGGGGAGAAAAAAACGGGAGGAGGCGATTGCATTTTTGCCGTCGGAGTGATTAATTAAAATTCGGGAGCGGTTTCGTAACTTGCCGCTGGTTTGACCCGACTGGGATTTAGTAATGGGAACGTTGCCGGAGTGGTGGCACGCCGCTGCGGCGGCGGAGGAACGGACAGAGGATTGTTTCGCGTCATGTACTGGTGTCCGGAGTGTAAAAAACAATTTGAGTACGATGCGCCGCCGCGTGACGACGACGTGCTGATTTGCCCGTACTGTCATACGGCGATTATGCTGTACGAGACGTTTCGTCCGGGGCCTGGCCGTATTATCGGCGATTTCCGGTTGTTGGAGCGGATCGGGCAGGGCGGCATGGGCGAGGTTTACCTGGCCGAACAGATTTCGGTCGGGCGTCGGGTGGCGCTGAAAATTCTGCCGAACGAACTGCCGGGCAATCGCCGGACGCGGGATCGGTTCATGAAGGAAATCAAGACCACCGCCCAACTGGAGCATCCGGCGATCGTGACGGCGCTCGACGCCGGGATTGATCGCGATATCTGTTATTTTGCCATGACTTATGTGGACGGCTGCGATCTGGAAACCTGGCTACATACCCGCGGTCGGCTGCCGGAAGACCGCGCCCTGAAATACGCCATTCGCATTGCCGGCGCTCTGGAATATGCCTGGGAACAACACCGGCTGCTGCATCGCGACATCAAGCCGGGCAATATTATCGTTTCCCGCGATGACGAGGCCTTTCTGTTGGATATGGGCATTGCCCAGCATTTTTCCGAAACCTTTGCCCGGCAGGACCGGATTGACGGTTCTCCCTATTACATGAGCCCGGAACAGACGCAGGGGCGGCCGTTGAACTGGACTTCCGACCTCTATTCGCTGGGGGCGTCGCTTTATCATCTGTTGGTCGGGGTGCCGCCTTACGACGCCGAAGACATCGATGCGATTATGTCCATGCATTCCCATGACGCGTTCCCCGAGCCGCACTCCCGCAACCCGCGGGCGGAATTGGCTCCGGCCACCGTGGCCCTGCTGCGGCGGATGATGGCCAAGGATCCGGAACAGCGTTTCCGGTCCTGGCATGAGTTTATGGTGACGGCGGGGGAACTTTATTCCGCTCTCGCTTCCGGCGCGCGTCCGGAACATTTGGCGGCAGTGACGGCGGAGCGCGGCAAACGGCATTATCGGCGGGGGACGTTGGGTTTGGTGATTGCCGTGGCTGCCGTCATTTTTTGTGCGGTGAGTTTCAAGTTGGCGGCGGATCGCGGGGCGGAACGCAAACTGCGGATCGCGGAGGCCTATGCGCTTCGGGATGACTACGAATTCGAACCGGGACTGCGGTTATTCCGGTCGGCGCTGGATTCCAGTTCGCGCTGGCTGGTTTCCGGGGCCAAGCGCCGTCGGGCCCGGCAGGGATACGTCCGAGCCCGGATGTTGTGGGAGCGGGAGCAGATTCGGCAACGCGATTTTGCCCGGGGCATGACGGCGGTCGAAAAATTAGTGCAGCGGATGCCCGGATTGTCCGGTTCTCCACTGGCCCAAAGTTGCCGCATGGCGGAAGAATTGCTGGCGGAGCACCAGCCGGTTCTGGTGACGGAACGGGATCGGTATACCCGTCTGAGCGGGCAGGTCGCCGTTGCCCGTTCCCGCCTCCAGACGGTTCCCCGGTCCGTGTCGCCGGCCGCGGCAACCACGCGCTGAGATGGTTTCAGCGTGGGGGCCGACTGACCCGGTGGTGGTGACGATGATAGTGAATCCGGTGATGCCGGATCGGGGCGATCAGAAAGAAAACGGCGGCCAACCCCAGCGGCGCCAGTAGAAAAACCGGCTTGCCGTAATGGTGCAGCAGTATTGCTCCGGTCGTCGCCCCGGCAATGAAACAGACAATGACGACATAGTAATGCAGGGCTTTGTGCCATTCCTGCCGGTTCCGTTCCTGCCAGGCACGGAACAGCGCATCCGTACCGCTGCGGAGATTGCCGGTGCACATAGTGGAGGCGAATGGAAAACCGCGCACCCGGCGAAAGGTCTGGACCTGGAGGGCGCAGACAAACGAGATCAGCGCATTGACGGCGAAATCCCATTCGCCGTACGGGATGAAATACACCAGCAGCAGCAGACATAATTCCAGCAGAATCACCGACTGGTGCCAGGAGATTTTTCGGGACGCGGGAACCTTCAGGTGGAGCAATTCCGCGGTAAAGATTCCCAACGCATACGACATGATGGCCAACAGATATTTGCTGCTGTAGGCCCATTCCTGATGCGCCAGGTGAAAACCGAACAACACCATGTTGCCGGTAACGGCATTGGCAAATACCTTGCCGCGACAAAGATAGGTGTAAATATCGAGCATGCCGCCGACGCTGCTTAAAACGCAGGCGGCGGTAAGTCGCTCCGTATTGTGATCGGCTGTTGGTTGTGGGCGGTTCATGACTTCCGACGGTAATTGGTTCGGCGATACTATAGCGGCAACCGACCGGAAATCAACCCGTCTTTCCCCCCCCCCGAGTCTGTTTCGTCCGCCGTCGGGCGTGCCGGGAATGACGGCAACGGCTATTGCTGCTGCTGTTGTTGTTGTTGCGGAAGCGGTGCCGCACGGTTTTCCAGTGTCTTTTTGATCTGCCCCCGGAGTTTTTCCACCTCGGAACGGTAAATCAGCACCTGAAGTTCCAGACGGAGAATTTCTTTTTCCGCCGTTTGGGTTTCTCCCAGTTCGCGGATAAGTTTTTCGGCATAGCGGCCGGCGGCATCGGGATCGATGTCCTGTACGGCAATGGCTTGTTTCAGTTCCCGG
>JAQUZV010000085.1 GCA_028691155.1 Victivallales bacterium | reverse complement strand
TCTCAGACTCTGCGCATCCACATCGGCATAAACGTGAACACCTTTCGGGTGTTTGGCCGACAACACATAATGCCGGACAAACTTGCGCAACTTCTGTAATTTATCGCCGCGGAAGACGATCAGATAACGGTATTTGGCCTTGATTTTTTCAATCGGCGCCGGACCGGGTTCACCGATCACCATATCCTCGTGGCAGGCGGGACGGAGATATTCCATGAAGCGGGTAGCGTAGGCCCCGACCGCCGCCGCATCCTCGCCCTGAAAATAAACGGCGATCAAATGACCGCACGGCGGATATTTCAGCAGTTGCCGCACCTCCATATCGGATTCGTAAAAACCGCGAAAATCGTTATTGACGGCAAACCTGATGGTGTCGTTGAACGGACTGAAGGTCTGAATCAGCACTTCACCTTTGATGTCGCCGCGTCCTGCCCGCCCGGCCACCTGGGTAATCAACTGAAAGGTTCGCTCCGGAGAACGGAAATCGGGAATGTACAAACTCTGGTCGGCATTGATAATCCCCACCAGCGTCACATTGGGAAAATGCAGTCCCTTGGCAATCATCTGGGTGCCGATCAGGATGTCGAGATTGCCGCGACGAAATTCACTCAGCACCTGTTCGTAGGAATCGTTGGTTTTCATGGTATCGGAATCCATACGGGCAACTCTGGCTTCGGGGAAAAGTTTACGGGCAACGATCTCCACTTTTTCGGTCCCGCTGCCGGAATAGCGGATTTCCTCCGCACCGCAGTCGGGACAAACCGACGGCGCGGCAATGGTGTCGCCGCACAAATGACAAATCAGCGTCTGGGTTTTCAGGTGATAGGTATAGGGCACGGAACAGTCGGGACAGTTGGCCACGTAGCCGCACTGTTCACACATCATCTGCAGGGCATAGCCGCGCCGGTTGAGAAACAAAATCGTCTGCTCCCCGCGCCACAACCGATCCTTGATCGCCGTAATCAGCATTTTGGTGAACAGTCCGCTCTGCCGTTCCCCCTCCTCCTGTTCCTGCCGGTCCATCCGCACGTCGATGACCTTCATCGCCGGCAACACACACTGGTCCACCCGCTGCGTCAGCTCCAGCAATTCGTATTTGCCGTTCAGGGCGTTGCAATATGATTCGAACGAAGGCGTGGCCGACCCCAGAATCACCAGCGCCTTTTCCATATGCCCGCGCATTACCGCCACATCCCGGGCATGATAACGCGGCGCTTCGCTTTGCTTATAGGAATTCTCGTGCTCTTCATCGACGATAATCAATCCCAGGTGCAGAAACGGGGCAAACAACGCCGACCGCGCCCCGACCGCAATTTTAACCACGCCTTCGTGCACCTTGGTCCATTCGTCGAAACGCTCCCCGTCGGAAAGTCCGCTGTGCAGCACGCTCACCATATTGCCGAAACGCGCCCGGAACCGCCGCACAGTCTGCGGCGTCAGAGCAATTTCCGGCACCAGCACGATCGATTCCAGCCCGGCCTCGATCGCCAGCGCAATCGCCTGAAGATAGATTTCGGTCTTGCCGCTGCCGGTCACGCCGTGCAGCAAAACAGTGTGGCCGCAGGAACGATCCGCCAGCAAGGACCGAATTCCAACCATGGCCGCCGCTTGTTCCGACGTCAGTTGCAGCGGCCGGTCGGGAATGATCTCCACGTGTTCATAGGCGTCGCGAATAATCCGGCAGCGGTCTTCATGCAACAGCCCCTTGCGGCGCAAGGTGTTCAGCGACGACGCATTGGCGTGGTGTTCCCGGATCAGCCGTTCCCGGGTCATTTCCGGATTGCTGAGCAGAATTTTCAGGATTGCCACCTGCCCGGCGGCGGCTTTGCGCTCTTTGTTTTCCGCCACGTATTTTTCCGCCGCCGCCACATCGGCAATGCCGAAACGCGCCACCGATTTCTGTTTGATCCGGCCGCTGCGGACGGCATGCGGCAGCAAAGCGCAAACCGCCTGTTCGCGGCTGCAGCAATAATAGTCGGCCATCCATTCGCCCAACTGTACCAGCAACGGCGGGATGCGGGTGTGCGACTCGCAGAGGGAAATCACGTCCTTAAGCCGCTCGGGATAGTCCGAATGCTCGCCAATGGCCAATACATATCCCCGGCGATAACTCCGTCCGAACGGCACATTGACCTGGGAACCGACCACCACCCGACCCTCCAGCGTGGGCGGAATATGATAATCGAAAGTCTTGTCCAGCGACAAATCGACAATGATCCTGGCAATGCTCATGCGGTCTCCCCGACGCCGGTCCCGGAATGCGGGAACTATTGGTGCCGTTTATCGATCACACGCTTGGCCTTGCCTTCGCTCCGCGGAATCGTTCCCGGAGCAACCAGCTTCAAGCGAACGCGCAATCCCAACGTATGTTCGATCGACGCCGACAGCTTTTTCTGCATATCCTCGACGACCCGAACCCGGTCGCTGAACAGATCCGGGGTGATTTCCACCTGAACTTCGATGCTGTCCATGCTGTTCTCGGTGGTGAGGATAATGAGATAATGCGGCATGACGCCTTTGACCGCCAGCAACGCCGCTTCGATCTGCGACGGAAAAACATTGACCCCGCGGATGATGAACATGTCGTCGCTGCGCGAAGAGATGCGTTCGATGCGGCGGATGGTGCGGCCGCAGGGACATTTTTCCGTAATCAGCCGGGTCAGGTCCCGTGTCCGATAACGCAGCATCGGCATGGCATCCTTGGATAACGTGGTCAACACCAGTTCGCCGAGCGAGCCGTCCGGCAGGACTGCCCCGGTGTCCGGATCGATGATTTCGGGATAAAAATGGTCTTCGAAGATGTGCAGTCCGTTCTGGGCGGCACATTCGCAACCCACGCCGGGCCCGACAATTTCGGACAGGCCGTAGATGTCATAAGCCTTGATGCCGGTCGCTTCCTCCATATGATGCCGCATGGCGTTGGTCCACGGCTCGGCGCCGAAAATACCGACCCGCAACGGCATGCGGTGGAAATCGTAACCGATCTCCTGACCGCGTTCGATGATGAAATTGAAATAACTCGGCGTACAGGTGATGCAGGTGACGTTGAAATCCTTCATCAGCATCAGTTGGCGTTCGGTATTGCCGCCGGAAATCGGCACCACCGTGGCCCCCAGCCCTTCCGCACCGCAATGCACTCCCAGCCCGCCGGTGAACAGACCGTAACCGTAGGCATTCTGGATCATGTCGCGCTTATGCAGCGAACAGCAGGAAAAGGCGCGCACCAGCGCTTCCTGCCACACGTCGAGATCGCGCTGGGTATAAGCCACCACAATCGGCTTGCCGGTGGTGCCGCTGGAAGCGTGCAACCGGACAATGTCTTCCATCGGAGCGGCAAACATGCCGAACGGATAAGTGTCGCGCAAATCGGCCTTGACGGTAAAAGGCAGACGGGACAAGTCTTCCAGCGACCGCAGTTGGTCCGGAGTAAAATTCCGCTCTTCCATACGTTCCCGGTACAATTTGACATGGTCATAGGCGCGTTTGACGATACGTTTCAGACGTTGCAACTGCAATTCGCGCAATTGTTTGCCCGGCAGGTAATCCGCGGCGCTGAGCGGATGGAACGGAACTTCGATGGATTTACTGACATGAATGTCCATAACAAGCAACCTGGTTTTATTTTCCGAATTGTACAATAAGAGCGCGGTTAATATACCACCGGCCCGACTGAATGCAAAACCGATTGCCCAAAAAGGAAAGTTTCTCCTCCTCCGGGGCGATCCGGAACGAAACGGCCGCAGTTGCCGTCAACCGGCCACATCGGCGCCCGAACCGAACTTCCGGCTGCCGGTCAGAGGTTGAGCAGCATGCAGTCGCCGTAACTGTAAAAGCGCATCCTTTCCTCCACCGCCAGCCGATAAGCGGCCAGCACGTGTTCCCGTCCGGCAAAAGCCGACACCAACATGATCAACGTGCTTTTGGGCAGATGAAAGTTGGTCAACAGCAGATCGACCACCCTGGGACGATAGGGCGGATAGATGAAAATATCGGTGGCTCCGGTCTGCGGCGTGACCCGTCCGTCATCGCCGGCGCAACTTTCCAGCACCCGCACCGAAGTGGTGCCCACGGCCAGAATCCGGCCGCCGGCCGCCTTGACCCGGTTGATCGTGGCCGCCGACGCTTCGGTCAGAATAAACTGCTCGGTATGCATGTGATGCTCGGAGACGTCCGCCACGGCGACCGGCTGAAAAGTACCGGGACCGACATGCAGTGTCACATTGACCTGTTCCACCCCTTTGGCCGCCAGTTCGGCCAGAATTTCCGGGGTAAAATGCAATCCGGCGGTCGGAGCGGCAACCGCGCCGGCCTCGCGGGCAAAAATAGTCTGGTAGCGGTCCTGATCGAGATCGCCGTCCGCCCGGCGAATATATGGCGGCAACGGCACATGGCCATAGCGCTGCTGCAACAGCTCATTGTCGGAAGAACTGAATGCCACCGTAAAGGAGTTATCGGAATTTTTCGCCGTCACGGTAAACCAGTCGTCCCCGACAAACTCTCCGGCGGCGGTCACCAGACGCACCCGGGTTCCCGGCCGAACCCGTTTGCCGGGTTTGAGCAGACACTGCCACCGGACGCCGTCGGAACTTTCCGGCCGCAGCAGCAGAATCTCGATCCGGGCCGCACCGGGGTCACCGTTCTTCCAGCCGTACATCCGGGCCCGCATTACTTTCGTATCGTTGAAAACCAGACAGTCGCCGGGACGCAGATATGCCACGATCGCCGCAAACGGCCGGATCGTCATCGCGCCGGTTTCCCGGTGCAGCACCAGCATCCGGGAAGCGCCACGTTGTTCGGGCGGAAACTGGGCAATCAATTCCTCGGGCAAATAGTAGTCGAACCAATCGGTACGCATCATCGAAACCATCACTCCCGCGCCGTTATGATCGTTTCATCTGTTCACGGGCCTGACGCAGCGTTTCCATTTCCTCCGCCGTCAGACTGTTGATGCCGGACCTGGATATCTTATCCAGCAACCGGTCGATTTCGCGAGTCGACACCTGAACATCCCGGTAATCGCGGGAATTGTAGGAACGGGAATTCCCGGCGCCGGCGCCACGGTCGTATTTATTTTCTTTGGGCGGAGAAGGTTTTTTCCCGTCGACGAAAGTCCAGCCGGACGGCGCGGAATCACGGCTGCCGCCGGAACGACGAAACAGAAACCCGAGCGGATCCCAGCGCAGATAACGCCGACAGGCCAATTTCAAATAAATATAGCCGCCGACAATTCCGCCCAGATGCGCCAGATGCGCCACGCCGCCTTCCGCGCCGGAGTATTCGAAGAGCAGTTCCAGCAGTCCGAAGACAATCACCAGCGTTTTGCATTTCATGGGAATCGGGGGAATCAACAGCATATACTGCTGGTCGGGATAAATCATCGCCATCGCCAGCATTACTCCGAACAACGCCCCTGACGCGCCCACCACGGGAAAAGGCGAATCCCAGTTGGTCAGCAGCCACAGCAGACCGCCCATTATCCCGCTGATAAAATACAACCACAGGAACCGGGTCCGGCCGAGCGTCATCGCCACCCCTTTGCCGAAAATGTACAGTCCCCACATGTTGAAGAAAATATGGGCGAATCCGCCATGAACAAACATATAGGTGATCAAACGCCAAAACTCGAATTTACGCATATCCGGCGCATCCAGCCACATGGCCTGGATCACCGGCTCCGAGTTCAACAGAAAAATAATGCCGCAGGCGATCATGATCCCCCACATCGCCTGGACCCCCTCTTCCGCATTGCGATAAGGGTTGCTGTCATTGCGGTATCTACGTTCAGAAAACATATCTTTTTATTCCACTTATTCCACGGTTGTTTTATTCGCGGCCACAACTTTCGTTTTCGGTCCCCGACGTCATCATTTGCCGACGCCCGGACAAAATCGCCGCCATCGCAGTGGGAAAACGACACCCACATTCGGTATAATACCCCGAATTACGGTAAAGTGCAAAAGACATTTTCCGATATAATCGGTATTTTTCCGCCGAACCCGGCCGCAGGCGCCTTCCCGCTCCGTAAAGATAACGCCGGCCGCGATAAGGATAATAACGGATATTGCCGGCGGCGGCAACAACTCGATTTGACTTTTTCCGGGTTGAGCATATGTTTATCTCTTATTATTTTTACCATCGATACTTGGTCCTAACATTCGGGAATATGGGAATATAGCATGAGAAAAGAATTTCTGCCGTTTTCAAAACCTTCCATCACGGAAGAAGACATACAAGCCGTCGGAGACGTGCTGCGGTCCGGCTGGATCACCACCGGCAAACACAATGCCGCGCTGGAACAGGAAATCTGTGCTTATACCGGCGCCGCAGAAGCCGTGGCGGTATGCTCCGGCACCGCCGGCATGCACTGTCTGCTCCAGGCTCTCGGCATCGGCCCCGGCGATGAAGTGATCACCCCGTCCATGACCTGGGTTTCCACCGTCAATCTGATCAGCATTCTCGGCGCCACGCCGGTATTCGCCGATATCGACCGCGACACCATGCTGGTCACGCCGGAAACCGTCGCCGCATGCCTCACCCCCAAAACCAAAGCAATCATTCCGGTACATTTCGCCGGACAGCCGTGCGACATCGATGCCATTTATGCGCTGGCCGAACCGCGCGGCATTGCCGTTATCGAAGATGCCGCCCACGCCATCGGCACCCGTTACAAGGGCCGGCATGTCGGAACGCGGGGATCGGCGGTCTATTCGATGCATCCGATCAAAAACATCACTGCCGGAGAAGGCGGCGTGGTCGTCGGTTCGGATCATGCCCTGATGGACAAGGTCCGGCAGTTGAAATTCCACGGCCTCGGGGTCGATGCTTTCGACCGCCAGACCCAGGGACGGGCACCCCAGGCGGAAGTCGTCATTCCCGGTTACAAATACAATTTGACCGACATGTGCGCCGTGCTGGGCCGCCGGCAACTGGCCCGGCTCGACGAATTCGACCGGAAACGCACCGAACTGGCCCAATATTACCTGGAACAGTTCCGTACCATCGCCGGGATTTTGCCGTTGGGGGCGCCGCAAGGCTATGATTTCACTCCGGCCTGGAACCTCTTCGCCGTGCGCGTCGACCGGCCGGACCTGAGCCGTAACGAGTTCATGGCGGCGCTGAAACAGCGCAACATCGGCACCGGACTGCATTTCCGCGCCATCCACAGCCAGAAATACTACCGGGAAAGGACGGTGAATGCTCCCGGCGGACTGGCCAACACCGAATGGAATTCCGATCGCATCTGTTCCCTGCCGCTGTTCCCGGAAATGACCCGCGGTGACGTCGACGATGTTGTCGCCGCCATTCGGGACGTGCTGAATTTACCGGGGAATGCCGGGCCGGATTGCCAAAAAGTAATCCGGCGGCAATCTTTCCGCAATTATCGGGCATTATGGTTGAGAGGGTAAGGTAAATTCGGCATATTCGTCAAATAAATCGGGACTATCAGATGGGTCAGACCAAGTATCAGACGGGGCTGCTGCTGGCGGCGGCGTTCGTACTGCTGTTCGCGGGACTGGGAACCACCTCGCTGTGGGGGTCGGAAGACCGCTGGGCGGAAATTTCCCGCAACATGTTGCTCTATAATGATTTTTTTCACCCCTGCATCAACGGGGAAATCTATTACGACAAACCGTTGTTGAGCTACTGGTTGATCGCGATACCCGGATTGTTGCTGGGGGGCGTCAATGAATTTGTCGTGCGGCTGCCCAGCGCCGCGGCGGCCTTGATCGGAATATGGGCCACGCTGAAACTCGGGGAAAAACGCTGGAACCGTCAGACCGGGCTGCTGGCCGCCTGGATTCTGTTGACCTGCCTGGGGTTCCTGTTCTGGGCCCGCAAGGGCGCCGCCGACCTCGAAAACCTCACTTCGATCGTCCTGGCGGTCTGCTGGTATTATTACCGCAAGGACCGGCCGGGATTTGTCACCTATGCCGTCTTTATCCTGATCTGCGTCATCGGCGCTCATACCAAAGGTCTGCCGGCCATTGCCGTGCCGGTGGTTGCCGTCGTCCCCGATCTGCTCCGACACCGCAACTGGCGGCAACACCTGCGTCCCAGCCTGTTCGGCGCCGCCGCCATCGGGCTGGCGGTCTATCTGGCCCCTTTCCTCC
>JAQUZV010000084.1 GCA_028691155.1 Victivallales bacterium | reverse complement strand
TTTCCAGTTTGAAGTATCGATTAAAAACGTCAAAAAGTGGTCCCCGGTAACCCCGACGCTGTACAATCTGTCGCTGACGCTTTTCCGCAATGGCGAACCGCTGACGACGGAAACGGTACGATTCGGGTTTCGTGAAGCTTCGGTCAATAAAGGTCGTTTTGCGTTGAACGGCAAACCGGTTTTTCTCCGGGGGGCGACGCTCAATCCCCCGGCTCCCGGCATCTTGGTTGGCATCGGCCAGAAGAAAGCTTTCATTCGGGATTATATTCGCGACCTGAAGTCGCGCAACATCAATATAATCCGCATGGAGTCGGAAAATTACGAAGAATTGTGCAATTGGCTGGATGCCTGTGATGAACTGGGGGTAATGGTGTTGCAGGGACGCTACGGCATTCCCGCCGGTGGTACGGAAAAAGATCCCCCGATGAATTTGAATGCGGCATTTGGAACCTATAAGAGCTATTTTCAGCATTTTGCCGGTCATCCGTCGGTGGTGGCCTACATCTTGGCCAACG
This sequence comes from Victivallales bacterium, assembly GCA_028691155.1. GTDB lineage: Bacteria > Verrucomicrobiota > Lentisphaeria > Victivallales > SZUA-371 > SZUA-371. Next base: position 7,600 of record JAQUZV010000084.1, on the reverse strand, counting down.
AAGCGGGAACTGCCGGCAGCAGCCGCCGCAATTACAACAAATGGCTGGCGAAGTTGGCCAAGAAGGTGAAACGGTGGAATCCCGGCGTGATTTGTCTCAACAATGCCGGCGGCGGGGATGGTGCCGGCGATCTGGAAGATTACCACTTCTATGACGGTTGGTATCGTGATTCATTCCTCGGCTATCTGGACTGGCGGCAGGCGTCCGGGGTCATGACGCCGCAACAGGCGGTGACGCCGATTACGCTGTCGGAATGTCTTGGCGCTTTCACGACGCCGCAAGGTGAATTTTCGGTCAGTCCGCGTCAGTTGGGGGCCTCGCTGTGCTGGGGCGGCAGTGAGATCGACGATCCCAAAGCAGGTGACGCTTATCAGTCGTTTTTAATGAAATATGCCATTGAACAGTTCCGGCGCGAACGTCGTCATAATCCCCGGTTGGGCGGGATTATGCCTTATACCATTCTTTATTCGAATTGGGGACGGGTTCGGGTCTTTTCCGATATGCGGCCCAAGGTTGCGGCCGATACGATGCGGATGTCGTTTCAGCCGGTGTTGCCGTCATGGGAAGTGTGGACGCCCAATATGTATGCCGGCAAGCAGCTGAGCACCAGATTGCATATTATCAACGATTCCGATCGCGGCGAAGACCTGACCGGTGCTTCGCTGACGTGGGAGCTTATCGATTTATTCGGCAATATTGTGAACCATGGCGAGCTGGAATTGCCGGTGATCAAATATTACTCTTCGCAGGTGTTTCCGGTTGAAGTGGAAATTCCGGAGAAGGCGGCGGCGGGAACTTATTCCCTTACTGCTACCATCAAGTCTGGCGGGCGTTTGGTTAGTGCCAATAATTGCCGGTTGTTTGTCGGCAATGAGAAATTTGTCCACAAGGGGCAGGTATACCGCGGGCTCCAGTTGTGTGATCCTTCCGGAATGTATGATGCGGGCATGAAAGAGCTGGGGGTGGCATTTACCGTGGCTTCTTCGTTGACCAAGCTTAACGGCGTCAAGGTGTTGGTTTTGGGGAAAGGAATTGATGAAAACCAGTTGGCGGCGGAGGCGGAAGAGCTACAGGCCTACATTCGGAACGGCGGTCGGGTTTTGTGCCTGGAACCGACGGATGGTGCTTTAAAGGCATTGGGGATTAAGGATTATGTGAAGATGGTCGATGTCGAGGCCAAGCAGGGCATGTTCATTAATCGGATCCGGCGCAATGCCGCGTTGTTTGGCGGATTGCCGAGTGACGGCCTGGCCTATTGGAATGATTATAGCACCTGGGATGAAAGCAAATCCGGTTACCCGCGGGTGGCGCCGGTGCGGGCCGGTTTGCAGCTTTGTAACCCGAACATGCTGATGCAGGTGGAGGTTCTGGCCAATTTTGGACATGGGCTGGCGAATATTGCTCTGGCCCGGGTTTCCTACGGCAAGGGTGCGATTGTGATTTCCGGTTTCGATTTTCTGCCCCGGTTCGGCAGGGATCCGTTGGCGGATCGGTTCTTCTGTAATTTGTTGTCTTATTGCAGCGAGAAGAAAGAGCACGAGCAGTTTCCGGTGGTCGGACAAGTGATCAAATGGGGTGATTTGACTTCGGAAATGGGTATGGCTGCGGTACCGGAAAGCGGGTTGCTGTTGAACGGAATCTTGAATCAGCGGGTTATGTCCGGTCCGAATACGCCTGACTATCAGGTGATGGGACGGCGCATTGCCGGTCCGTTCATGTTCAATTCCAACAATGAGCTGGTTTTCCTCGGCAGTGAGATCGGGGCGGCGCAGTTTCTGGCGACGCTGCCGCAGAAATATCGCAGCATGATTTTAACCTTTATCAACCCGACCGGTGCGATGCAGCAGGTATCGATTCAGATCAACGGAATGAAGCCCCAGGTATTTGAGCTCGGCGCCAATGAAGAAGGCGATTGCCTGGCTCGGCTTCCGATCGGATCCAGTGATATCCGGGTGGTATTGCGGGCGCATCGCGATCTGATTTTAAAGGAAACTCGCTTTGAATAGTCGTTGAGCCGCCGACAGCTTGGACCCGCGTCCGGAATTCTTCCGGTGAAAGGGGATGGGGGCGGAAGATGGAGTCGCCCCCCTTAATTTTTGTGTTTGAAAAGAGGGGAGCATGTACTTTAAATTTGCCCACAATAATTTCAATATCATTGATCTGGAGCGCAGTCTGGCTTTCTATCGGAAGGCGCTTGATTTACAGGAAACCGGACGCATCGTTGCCCCCGATGGTTCTTTCATTATCGTTTATCTGGGCGACGGAATGACGCCGCATCGGTTGGAACTGACCTGGATGCGGGACATGGACCGGCCCTATGATCTGGGTGATAACGAATTCCATCTTGCTTTCGCCACCGATGATTATGCGGCGGCGTATCGGAAACACCGGCAGATGGATTGCATTTGTTACGAAAACAAGGCCATGGGCATCTATTTTATTGCCGATCCGGACGGATACTGGCTGGAAATTGTGCCGGAACAGTCATGAGGGACGAAGGGCGAATCGCCGATTTGGGCCTGATTCTGGCGGCCGGCGGTTCCGGCCGGCGTTACGGCGGGCGGAACAAGTTGTTGGAAGAGCTGGATCATGTTCCGGTTTTTATCCATGCGCTTCGTCGTTTGGCGCCGCTCGGCGCGGTGACGGTTCTGGTGGTTCCCGCCGCGGACTTGCCGTTATTTGCCGCGGCGGCGGCACAATATTGTCCCGATTTGCCGGTGAGCTGTGTGCCCGGCGGTTCAACCCGTTCCCATTCGGTTTTTCAGGGCTTGACCGTCCTTCCTCCGGAGGTGAAATATGTGGCCGTTCACGATGCGGCGCGGCCATTGGCTTCGCCCGATTTATTGCGGCGTTGCGTGGCGGGAGCCCGGCAATATGGCGGTGCGTTGGCGGCTCACCCGGTTACCGATACGTTGAAGAAGGCGGCGGCGGACGCCACGGTGGCGGGCACGGTTGATCGTGACGGGTTATGGGCGGTGGAGACCCCGCAGGTATTTTCCCGGTCTGAATTGCAGCAGGCCTATGAAACGGCGTTGGCGGCGGGACATGACTTCACCGATGATGCCGGGGTGATGGAGGCGGCCGGGAAAAGGGTGGTTTTGATTCATAATTCGGAACCCAACGTGAAAATTACTTTTCCCGCCGACCGGCAACTGGCGGCGGCTCTGCTTCGGTCGCGACAACCGCGATAACCGAGTTGGGGTGTGGACGGCGGCGCCGAATTGCAGTTTCATCCATGTTTTTGCCATTATCTACCGGGGAAAAATCCATTTTCTTTTTGGACGGCGGGATTATAATTAATGCAGCAACAGAAGCAACCGCAAATTTTACGGGTTTCAAAGGAGAAGCGACATGGCAAAATTTTTCTGGCAGCACAATGAAGTTACCCCGGAACTGAATCGGTTATTGCTCAACCTGGCCGCCGAATTTCCGTTGGCGTCCGGAGACGGCGATACGGAATTGGTGTTCCAGCCCGGCCTGACGGGGAATTGCGTCCGGATTACCCGGGACAGGAACAAGGCATTTATTGCTTACGGAACGCTCAATGCGGCCGCCCGTGGCGTCGGTCTGGCGCTGGCCGGACTCGAGACCTCGGATCGAATGGTTTTTGATTCGTTGGGAATTATGCTGGACTGCTCGCAGAGCGCCACCATGACCATTCCACATCTGAAACAGTGGCTGCGTCGGCTGGCGCTGATGGGTTACAATCAGGCCCTGCTTTATACCGAAGACACCTATGAACTGCCGGATGAGCCCTATTTCGGTTATATGCGCGGCGCCTACAGCATGGCGGAGATGAAGGAAATCGATGCCTTTGCCCGCGAACTGGGCATCGAAATGATTGCCTGTATTCAAACCCTGGGGCATATGCAGCAGATTCTGCAATGGGAAGCCTACGATCAAATTCGGGATACTTCCAGTGTGATGCTGGTGGACGAACCGGCGACCTATGCGCTGATTGAAAAAATGCTGGCGTTTTGGTCCGAGGCGTTTGCTTCGCGCCGCATTCACATCGGTATGGACGAAACTCACGATCTGGGCCGCGGGAAATTTCTCGACCGCTTCGGCTACGAGCGCAAGTTCGATATTTTCAATCGTCACCTGGCGCAGGTGCGGACCATTTGTCGCCGGTTCGGATTAAAGCCGATGATCTGGTCCGATATGTATTTCCGAATGGGCAATGAGGACAGCGACTATTATCGTTTGGATACGGTTATTCCCGATGATGTCAAAGCCGAGATTCCCTCCGACGTCCAGTTGGTATACTGGGATTATTATCATGAGGACAAAGCCTTTTATGCCGACTGGATTCAGCGGCATCGCGACCTGGCGCATGAGCCGATTATGGCTTCCGGGGTCTGGGGCTGGAGCCGGTTGTGGTATGATCACGACAAAACGTTGCGGGCGGTGCGTCCCTGTCTCGAGGCCTGTACTGAAAGCCGGGTCCGGGAGGTCTTCTTCACCCTGTGGTGCGATGACGGCGGTTATGGCGAATTCGATTCCTGCATGGCCGGTTTTTGCTGGGCGGCCGATTTGGCTTTCGGCGGCGGCGATGAAGCCAGGGCGGCGCGGATGTTTCCGGTCATTGTCGGCGGCGATTACGCCGCTTGTACCGCCGCCGGAGCAATGGAATTGTATCGGGGCGAAGACGGATTCGGGGCGACGGCGATGTTGCTTTGGGACGATCCCATGTTGGGCAAACGTTATTTGGAACTGGAAAAAATGGCGCCGGGCTCGATGACGAAAGCGGTCGAACACTTTCATCTGCTGGCGCAACGTCTTGCCGCCAGTCGGCAGGATCGGGTTTGGGCCGATCTCAATCATGGTTATCTGACCGCCCGGCTGATGGAACTGAAACTGGCCGCCATGGGTGCCATGTTTGCTGCTTACGACCGAAATGACCGGGCGGCATTGCAGGAGGTCAAGGAGCGGATGATTCCCGCGGTACTGGATGTACTGCGTGATTTTGCCGCTTCGTTCCGGAGCCAGTGGTTGCGGCGGAACTGTCCTTTCGGACTGGACACCATGCAGGTCCGGCTCGGCGGCATGATCGCCCGCTGGGAAGAGGCGGCGCAACGGCTGGACGATTATTTAAACGGTCGGGTGGCGGCTATTCCCGAACTGGCCGCCGATCTGGCCGGTGACCGGGCGCTGGCCGGCGGCGGCTGGTATCTGAAATGGTATTCCAGTTCCAGCTCGGTCATTCCTTAGCTCTTGCCGTTGTGGTGTGCGTCCGGTCCTGGCGGCAGGTCGATGCGGTCGGGGGCGGACGGCATTTACGGGCGCCGGTACAATTCCAGGCGATGGAGCTTGAAATGGTCCTGAAACTGCGGCGGCAATGAGAGCTCCAACTGGTTGTGCTGCGATGACAGCACCCAGTTGGGGGCGTCGTAGAGCGGAATCAGATAGCTTGGAGAGTTGCTGCGGAATTCCAGATATGGCCGGCCCCGCCCGGCGAATTCATCTTGCCAGCCGAGTTTGAAATTATGTCCCCGGATGCACGTGTCGAATTCGATGTAGAGAAAATCACCGTCGGCCTGCGGCGGCAGATCGATGAGCAGTTCGCCGCCGCCGGGCCGAGCCTGAAAGCTGTTGTCGCCCCGGCAGATCATGCCACGACCGGCCCGTACCCGATGGATCAGATTGATCGGGTCACACAGTTGCGCCAGTAATTTTACGGATGATTTACCCCATAATGCGGGATAGGCGGCAATGGTCCGGTCCTGAAAACAGTGCGTCCACAGTTCGACGTCGTCCAGGGATTCGGTTTTGATCAGAGGCTGATTCCGCAGTCGTTTTTCCTCGCCGCGCCGGATCAGCCAGATCAGTCCGTTGACGTCCCGGAACGGACGGTATTGGTGCAGCAGATAGCGATACAGGCCATAGCAGCGCAATGGCAGCAGTCCGTTATGATGATTGACGTTGCGGCCGTGAATCAGCACCAACGGCGGCGGATTTTCCTCCAGCATCGCCACGGCCAGTTTCTGCTGTCGGCACGAAACGATGTAATTACAGGAGACGTAAGGCAGCGGCGGACGGCGGTTGAAGAAGGCGTAGCCGGTGCCGTGGGGCGTCAGGTCCAGATAAGTTTCCCCCGGATGCAGCAGGGTCTGGAGCATGGCATGGACATGCTGGAGATATTGCCGGTGATCGGGGGCCACGGCCAGGTTGTCGCCCAGAGCCGGAATGCCGACGGCGGCGCCGTCGACGGTGAACTTCGGTTCGGTAATGATTGTCGAGGCTTTGGTCCACAGCCGGGAAATCCCGATGGCCTGGTGACCGATCAGGCCGAGCCAGACACACCAGCCCGCCAAAAACAACATTCGCCACGGTTTTCGACGAAAGAGCGGCAACGCCAGATACGGCAGAAGCAGACCGACAAAAACCATGGCGGCGGACATGAGCGGCGATCCGGCCGGATCATTGCTTCCGGTGCCGCCGGTTCGCTGGGTAAGGATGACCGCGGCTATCGCGATGGCCGCGCAACTCAGCCAGCGGATATTGGCGGCATGGCTGGAGCGGCGGGAGAAAAGCAGCCGCATGATGGCCAGACCGCTGACGAACAGCCAGGAAAAACATACCAGTTGCCGGAAAATTCCGGTGGTGACCGCGGTCGCCGGTTCATAACTTTCCGTCCAGGGAACGCCATGGGCCAGGGAATAAACTTCGGATCGCTCCAGAACCAGTTGCATCATGGCAAAAACAATCCGGTAGAACGGCGTCCAGTACAGTGCCGCGGCAACGGCCAGAGCGACCGCTATCGCCGGCCACAACATCCGCCGCCATTGTCGCAAAGCGGTGATCAACTGATAGCAGGCCATCGGCAGCAGGGCCACGACGATAATGGCACTGTCGGTGATGGAAAACAGTGTTGCCGCAGTCCCGCCGACGGCGTAAACGATCAGCCAGCGGACCGGATGGCGATAATTGCGGGGTACGGTCAACAGCAACAGCAGCGCACATCCCACCATCAGACCGCCGCCGGCATTGCTGTTGAAATTCCACATGGCGGTCAGTCCCAGCAGCGCGACCAGATTGCCGCCCAGACGCCGGAACGGCCACCATACCGCGGCAAGCACCAGCAGGTCGGTCAACCGGCTCATATAGGGAATGGCGGAAAAATTGTCGCCGAGAAAAAGCCAGGTGAAAAAACCGTTGCCGTAATCGATCAGGCCGTGGCATGGCCGGTAATCCGCATAGGGCAGATACCGGAAATGTTCGAACAGATACCAGGGCAGGGCCAGTTCCCCGTTATGACCATCGTCTCCGATCAGCGTCGGCCAGCTTTCCGGCGGACTCAGAAAATAGGCGATGACGGCCAGTAGAATCAGCGGAGAAATCAGTTGGGCCGGAGTACGTTTCCGGCGGTGTCGGAAGCGTTGGATCAGATCGGCGTAAGCCAATATCGTCAGGCCCCAGACCAGAATGTCGAATCCGAGGTTGAACTTCCAGTGATATGGCGTCCCGTCCCGGCGCAGATATTCCGGCGGCAGCAAATACAGAAACAGCAGCGGTACTCCGGCCTGGGCCAGCAGCAGAAAAAGATCGACCAAGGCGTCGGAGTCGACTTTTCTGAGTCCGATCATCAGTATGACGAGGC
>JAQUZV010000083.1 GCA_028691155.1 Victivallales bacterium | reverse complement strand
AACCTCCGACGGTTTTTTTTTCGCGGTTTATCCGAAACGTTCCGGACGGGAAATCGAAATCGATACCGAAGAGTCCTGGCGGCGGATCGGCAGTTTGATTGCCCGGGTTCACAGCGTCGGCGATTATGAAGACGCGCCGCACCGGATTATGCACCATCCACTCGAAACTACCGGCGAACAAATCGATATCCTGCTGGACGGCGACTACATTGCGCCTCAAAGCCGCAAACCCTTCGCCATAATTGCCGATCGCCTCATGGAATTGATTGTGCCGCTCTTCGAGGAGGTGGAATTCATCCGGATTCACGGGGACTGCCATCGCGGCAATATTCTGGAGCGGCCGGGCGAAGGTTTGATGCTGATCGATTTCGACGATATGATGGTCGGGCCGCCGGTTCAGGATCTCTGGCTGCTGTTGCCCGATCATGCCCTGGAGTCGCGCCGGGAAATTGCCTGGCTGCTGGAAGGATATACCATGTTGCGGGATTTCGACCGCCGCACCCTGCGGCTGATCGAGCCGTTGCGGGCGATGCGGATGATCTATTTTCTGGCCTGGATTGCTCGGCAGACGGTCGATTTCAACTTCGCCCAGCGTTTCGAGGGGTGGGGAACGGATGCGTTCTGGCGGCGCGAGGTAATCGATCTGGAACAGCAATACGTCATTATCCGGCAGTCATTGCAGGGGGATTTGCCGGTATAGGACAGGTTGATTTTCTTCCGGCGGGAATGAGATCCGGTCGCCGCCGGCGATGGCAGCGACCGGCGGGTTCCCGGACTGCGAGACGCGGTTTTAAGCCGGTTCAGACTGCATTTGGCGCAGACAATCGGCGGCCAGCAGCAGGAAATGGGTGGGAACGACGCCCTGTTCCAGGCAGGTCTTGATGGTTCCCATGACGCGGTCATCGGGTGAAAGTTTGCGTGGCAGGTCGCGAATGACCCGGTCGACGCGGTCCTGCAGAAACGGGTTGCACATTCGGACCAGCAGGTCTTCGGCATAGGCCCGGAACCCGTCGGCGGTGAACAGTTCGTCCTGTCCTTCCCATTTGCGGCACAGTGCCGGTCCGCATTCATTGAGAAAGGCGTCGCGGCCGATCTGAAGCAGTTCCGGATGGGCGGCCAACTGATGCATCGAGGTCAATCCGTGTTGCGCGGCCTGCCATCCGAGCAGGAAGTGAACGGCGTTGTGACCGTAAAGCTTGGCTTCCTCGAACGGGTACAGTTGGGCTTTGGCATACAGTCCGGCGGTACGTCGGGAGGCGATTTCCGGTGCTTCGCCGATCAGAATCCGATTGAATGATTCCACCAGGTGTCCCCGTTGCAGTCCGGGGCAGAGCGGCGCCATTTCCGGGGTAGCGGCGGCATGGTCGAGGACCTTGCTCATCTTGCCGATTACCGTATTGAGGTAATAGGTGTGGGGGAAGGGTTGGGCAATTGCCGCTGCCAGTTTTTCCGCGGCAAAGTTGTCATTTTCGGCCGTGTAGATAAAACGGCGGCGTTCCGGCGCCAAGGCAAAGCCGTCGCGCAGCCAGGAGGCGATATAGGTGAAGAATTTCACGCCGGGCAGCGCCGTGGCGATTTCATCGGCTTCGGCGGCCACCTTGACCAATCGGGCCAGGTCGGCCGAATCGGACGAGTCGTAAATTTCCACCGGGGCGATGACTTCCTGACTCAGCCGGTCGGCACCGGCGATGTTGATGGTGAGCCGGCCGCTTTGACGTACGGCGGCAATCAGTTCCTTGTCGACATCGGCCACGACCAGACGATCGAATTTGCCCTGTGCCGCGCCGCTGAGAAAAATACCGGTTTGAATCGGACCCATTCCGATTCCGAGAAACGTACTCATTTATGATCTCCGTTATTAGCTGATTATGCGGATGTGGCGCCGATTGCCGGTCCGGTGCCGCCGCGGTTGCGTGTTTGAAGCCCTAATTTATTTTTCAATCTGGTATATTCCCGACGCCTGTTGTGACCAAACCTCGAGATCAATCTTGTCATCCTCCATGGCCCACCCCTGTGCCAGGCGTTGCAGGGTGGCGTCCAGCGGCAACAGTCCACTGATCGCATCGGGTTGTTCCACGTTACACGAACCGACCGCACAGGCCAGCCGGGCCGTCTGTTCCAGTGGAAACTGTTGCAGCATTCCGGCCAGAAAACCGGCGATCGTACAGTCGCCGGCTCCGGTGGCGCCTTTTACCTCCGCCTGAAAACAGGGACAAAGCAGTTCGCGCTGGAACCAGTTTGCGTGTTGTTCCGGCGCCAGTGCGGCGACGGCCGCCAGACGTGGGGCCGCGGCGGTGGTACGCACATAAATGCCCTGACTGCCGAGTTTGATGACGACCACGGCGGCGCCCATTTCCAGCAATTCGCCGGAAAGTTCGCGCAGTTCACGGTGAGCGACGGCTCCGGCGGCGGCGTAGTCGCCGGAAAAGTCGCCGCGCAACATGAAGCGGATTTCCTCCAGCGAGGGCAGGAAGATATCCACTTCCGGCAATACCTTTTGCAGCCATTGCCGCCAGTTGATCCGGGCTGAGGCCGAATTGCCGTCCGGCAGACTCATGTCGAGCGAGACCGCGGCGCCGTGCCGCCGGGCCCGGCGGAACAATGCCAGTGCTTCCGCGCCGTCATGGCGATAAAACTTTTCCATCAGCGGCGGGTAGCCGAAATGCAGCAGCCTGCTTTCCGCCAGCATGGCGTCGCTGACATCGTCGGCGCCGAAATAACGATTGGCGCCGGGATTGACCAGAAACATCCGGTCCTGACCCGGCGGGTTGAGGACTACGGTACAGCCGGTGGAGTCGGTGGCGTCGGTAATGAAGTTGTCCGCCAGGGCCGGGTGATAGGATTCGATGATCCCGCGAATGGTCATGCCGACAATATCGTCACCGAGCCGGGCGGCCAGATTGACCGGTATGCCCAGGATATGCAGCGCCATGCCGGTATTGGCGACCGCGCCGCCGCAGGCCATATCGGTTCCGGTGATTTCCTGCAGTTTGCCGGGAACGTAACTGAACTGTTCACCGGGCGCCGGAGCGCAGATTCGGGGGACGATGTCCAAACACAAATAACCTGCCACGGTGACTTTTCCGGTCATGGCTGACTCCTCCGTATTGTCGGTATTATCTCAAAATCATGTTAAAATCGTTTGTTGCCGGCGGTGCTGAAAATAAGAACTCCGGTTCATGCCGCATGATGCGCGAAGACTTCGACACCATGGGTAATAATGCCATTTTTCCGGTTTTTTTCCACTTTACCGGCAAAAATATCGCTGAAATAAATTTCCCGGCAACCGGTCGGAAGGGCAGAACGGTTGCAAATTGAGTTAAGTTTGTCGTAAAAAAATACTTGCATTAGCGGATTCTTTGCCATATTATATATTAGGGAACCGATTAAAATAATATCTTGCGGCGCCAACGTTGCTCCGTTTATCGGATCGTACCCGTTGACTCAACCCCGGCCCGGTGCTGCCGGATCCGGTGAGGTTTGGCTTCCCCATGGCGAATGGCCGGTTGTGCGGGCACGGTGCGGAGTCAAGCCGGGGTGATGTTTATGTTAATCCTTGTGAAGACGCCAGTTAAGGAGAGCGATAATGGCAGGAAGTTATTATGCGATGGCAACGGCAGCGGCATGTTTTTTTCTGGGCGGAATTCTCTCCGCCCAGATTGTCGATCACAATTGCATCGATGTCAATCTGATTCCCACGGCCACTTTGGAAAAGGTTCGTAAAGAGTTACGGGTGGCGTACGGGCACAGCGCCAACGGCAGTCAGATCATTACCGGGATGCAGGCTTTGCGTCAGGACAACCCGGTCAAATTCAACTTTACTTCCTCGTACCGGGAAAACAAACCCGATGCGCTTTCGGTCTGGGATAATATTCCTCCCGGCGATTTGGGGGATTTCAAACATTGCGTGTGGGAAGAAAATACGATCAAGCTGCTGGACGGGCCGGGGCGCGGCCGCAATATGGTGGTCTGGGCCTGGGGACGACAGCTCAGTACCGCCACCTATCGGGAGGTGGAGGATTATCTGCGGGCCATGAATCGTCTCGAGAAAAAATATCCGGAGGTGAAATTTGTCTATATGACCGGTTCTCTTGATGGAACCGGACCCAAAGGCACGCTGCACGAACGTAATGAGGAAATTCGGGACTATTGCCGGAAAAATCACAAGTTGTTGTTCGATTTTGCCGATATCGAGAGTTTTTCGCCCGGCGGCGATACCAATTTCATGCCGCTGTTCTGCAACGGCAAATGTGATTTTTCCCTCAACGGTAAAAAATACAACTGGGCTCAGGAGTGGCTGGCCCGAAATTCCGTGGCACAAATGACCATGCCGCCGTCCGCCGTCAATACCCATCCGCTTTGTGCCCTGCTCAAGGGCCGGGCCTTCTGGTGGATGCTGGCGGTGGTTGCCGGCTGGACGCCGCCGGAAAAAGGCGGCAACGCCTTCACTCCGGTCGCCATGGCGGCGGCGCCGGTTACCGGACAGAAACGTGCGTCGGCAACGACGGCGGTGCGGCGTCTTTACCGTTTCGACCGGATTCAGGATTATCGCCCCTGGGTGCTGTTCGGCTCCTCGGCGTCGTTGATTCCGGAAGAGGGCAAAGGATTGCTGGTGCCGTCGGGGACGCCGGCGGTGGCCATGTATCGCGGTTTGTATTGCGTTACGGAATTGGAGTTCAAAGCGCAACTGGTCGGCGGCGACAATATCAGTTGGTACCTCAATACGGACTGGAGCAATACGGTCCGGCCGAAACTTGGCCTGGGTGGGGTGGCGGCGGAAAGCGGCTGCCTTTTGCTGGTGAACGGCGAAGCCTATAAATATCATTGCCCGGTCCGTCTGGGAGGCCGGGAACACCGGTTTCAGGTGGTGATCCGGGACAACCGGGTAATTTGGGCCATCGATCGCAATATTGTCGCGGAACGGGAAATTCCTGCGGCTCTTGCCGAGCGCAAAGGAAGCATGGCCCTGGGCGGCTGGAAATCTACCGTGCGTTTTGCCGGGGTTTATTTCCAGGCCAAATAATCGCAAATCGCCGAAAGGCGGAAAATGTCGGGAGGATAACATGACGAGGAAAAAATTACGGCAACTGGTAGTGGTAGGACTGATTTTTCTGTCCGGCGGTACAACCCTCATGGCGCACTGCGAAATTCCCTGCGGAATTTACCATGACGACCTGCGTTTGGCCATGATGTCGGAACATATCGACACCATCGCCAAAAGCCTTGCCGGGATCAAAGCCGCGGAAGCGGCCCGTCCCGTCGATTATAATCAATTGGTGCGCTGGATCAACAATAAGGATGAACACGCCGTAAAAATCCAGGAGATCGTGTGGCAGTATTTCCTGACGCAACGAATCAAACCGACGGCTGCCGGTAATCCGGCGTATGACAAATATATCCGCGAGCTGACGCTGCTGCATGAGTTGTCGGTTTATGCCATGAAGGCCAAACAATCCACGGATCCGGTCGTAGTGGACAAGTTGCGCGAACTGCTGCAGGCGTTCCGGGCATCATATCAGGGCCGGGCGGCGGCGTCCCATGAGCAGCGGCATGGAGCGGCGGCGGCGCATAAATGATGGTAAACGGATGACCATGAAATCATATTGGGTCGGAATGATGTTGCTGCTGCTTGGGGCGGCGGCAACGTCCCGTTCCGATAATGTCATTCCCGGCGAAATGACCTTCGAGGGCGATTTCGGCGCGGTTCCGGTCCGGCAGGTGGTTTACCGGCCGGAGGACAATGCGCTGATCATCGACCATTCCCTATCCTATCCGCTGCCGCTGGCGGCCGGGGCGGCGGCGGCGGTTTTCCACCGGGTGGCGGAAGATGGCGATTTCCGTTATCGGTCGGGAATGGGGGGGGCGGCCGTATTGCCGGCCGACGACAGTCATTATCCTCTGGTGGTGGAAAGCATGGGTTACATCGGCAATATTTTGTTCGGCCGTCTTGAGTTGTTGCCCCACGGCTGCGAGGTCGACCCGAAGTTCCGGCCGGTCGGAGTCCCCGACGGGTCCGGCGGCAATATTTGCCTGCTGCTGAATTTTCGTTACCGTCTGGAGCGCAATAGCCGGGTATTGCAATGCCGTCGCGTCAAACTGGAAATCACCCTGCTGCCATATTCCGCCACTGCGGTACGGGAGCAGGGGCGTTTCGAATATGCGGAGCCGTCGGCGCGGGAGCGGAAAATTATGATGCTTTACGGACGGAATGTTGCCGGGTTTCGAGCCGATTTTTATCTGCGCCGGCCTCTTCTGGTCAAATTGCAGGCGGTGGGGGAAGTGGCGGTGGTGGCAATTTGGCTGAAGCGGCATGGAATTGACCCGGGAGCGCTGGCGGCGGCCATCGGATCGGCCGGAACCGGGACAAAATTCCGAAAAAAACGATAATCAGGGATAAATAACGGGAATATTGCATTTTTTTTGGGTGAAAAATTTGGAGTGTTGTTGATGCGGACGGGTTTTACGTGTAGAGTAACCCTGTCGGCGGGAATAATATTGTCACATTCCGGCTGACGGCGGCATTGCTGTTTTCATGGCTTGAGAGGATGAGATATAATCCGGCAAGCAGGGCAATTGAGAATGAAGATGGAACCGGCGCCGGACCGTGCCGGGGAAATGAAGTAAAAACTGGAGAAAAAAATGGTTTTGGGAAATCGGATGGTGGTTTTTCTTTGTGCGGCGTTGATTGCCGGAGGGGTGACGGTTAAAGCCCAGGATGCTGACAGTGATGATGACACTAAGAAGGACGTGGAGATTATCAAGGATGATAAAGCCGGCGCCCAGGTCAAGGTTGGTTCCATCAAAAGTCGTGAAATCAAAGGGGACGGCAATGTGGTTTCCGACTCCCGGGAAATTTTTGCCAGCAGTTATGTCAATATCAATGGTGCGTTTGATGTGGAAATCGTACCTGCCGGCGGCAAAAAAACGGAAATACAGGTCAGTGCCGATGCCAATTTGCTTGACAACCTGAAGACGGTGGTGAGTGGCGAACAATTGATGATTTATGCCGACAAGCCTTATTCTTCGAATCATAAGATTGTCATTTCCGTCCGGATGCCTTATTTCCGCGGTCTCTATTGCGAAGGCGGCAGTATCGTCAACGTCAAGAATGTCGATGCCGACATTCTGGCCATGAAGGTTCTCGGTGCCTCTTCGGTGGTCCTGAAGGGCAAAGCGTTGTTGATGCGCGGGGAGTTGCAGGGTGCCGGCGAACTCAATGCGTTGAATCTGATTACGGAAAAGGTCGACCTCAATATGTCCGGGGCATCGAAGGCCAAGGTATTTGCGGTGCAGCGTCTGAAAGTTTCCGCTTCCGGTGCGGCTGAAATTATTTATGCCGGTCGGCCGGTGAAGATTATGAAGGATTTGGAAGGTGCGGCCGAACTGAAGAAGTATACGGAATAATCCGATTCCCGGCAAATTTTGTTGCGATAGACATTTACAGCAACCGGTCTTTCTCCCCGGTTGCTGTTTTTTTTTGTCGGCGTTGCTTCGACATTGCTTCCGTCTTTTAATGTCTTGCCGTTGTATAGGACTTGTGGAACGGTTTCATTTGGAGCCGGCGACGAGGCGCCGGGATGAAATTGTGGTCTCCTCTGCAATCCGATCTTTTCCCTGTTGTTTACACTTTCGGTTTGATAATGATTTTGGGGCTGCGTTGTCGCCGGCAAGCCTGTTTTCTTTCGGTTCCGGACGGTTTCCAGATTCATGTATTCTCCCGTTACAGGAGATATTGGGACATATGGCGGCAAAATACGAATATTGGCAATGGCGATGGATTATTTTTCCCTGCGGCGATTATGGACTGCCGTCGAGTCATTTGGATTGAATTTCGAATTAAATCTGGCTTGTATATTGTCGCGTTCGATATTATAATCTTAAGAGGGATTATAGTTGAGTCGTGATCCGATTGGCTAAAAGGGGGGCCATTAATTGATCTGGCATGATTGGGAATAATTCCACTTACCGCAATTTTTTCATGAGAGGATGGTAATATTTTAACCATGAAGAAGATTGAATCGCGGTACAACAAAATCAGAGGCGGAGAAGGATGGTTTTGGGGTGTGCGGCGGGAGGTCGATGGCAAGGGGTTCTTTGCGCGAACCACGGGTACGGCGTCGCGGGCGCAAGTCAAAATAGGGGCATGGATGATGATTAGGAAATTATCGCTGCCGATAGTTTTGGTGATGGTGTTTCTGGGCTGTG
>JAQUZV010000082.1 GCA_028691155.1 Victivallales bacterium | reverse complement strand
ATGGTATGTCGGCCGGTCCGACGACGTCATCAAGAGTTCCGGTTACCGTATCGGGCCGCTGGAAGTGGAAAATGCCATCATGGAACATCCGGCCGTCCGGGAAACCGCCGTCATCGGAGTTCCCGATCCCATCCGCGGCGCGATCATCAAGGCTTATGTGGTGCTCAATGACGGTTTCGAAGCGTCGGACGCTTTGATCAAGGACATCCAGAATCAGGTCAAAAACCTGACCGCGCCCTACAAATATCCGCGCTGCATCGAGTTCATCGATCAACTGCCGAAAACCATTTCCGGCAAGATTCGACGCAATATTCTGCGGGAACGCAATCATGTTCATCCGCCCCTGCCCTGAACCGTTGGTGACCGTTCCAGTCTCACCCTTCCCGGAGCAGCGGAGAAATTCAACCGAAAGGCGTCCTTAAACGGACTTTGCACCCCATCATGAAAGCGGTCTTGCGGAATAACTTCCGATACCATATCTATGACGGCGTACTGTACATCTGCGGCATATGTTTTATTGCCTATGAAACGGTATTGCCGAAAATGATCGAATCGCTGGACGGCACGGCGTGGATGATCTCCTTCGCCCCGATGCTGACTCTGATCGGCAGCACTTTTCCGTCGGTAATTGCCGCGGGGTATGTGGATCGGCTGCCGCGTAAAAAGCATTACATCATTGTTTCGGGCATTATCCAGCGCCTGCCGTTTTTTCTGACGGCGCTGCTGCTCTGGACCATGAACGCGCCTCACTTTCTGGTCTGGTGCATCATGACGGCGGTTTTCATCAACGGGATCTTTTCCGGGGTGTTGTCGCCGGCCTGGTTTCAGTTTGTCGCCAACACCGTACCGGCGCGTTACGTGCCCCGGCTGTTCGCCATCCGTTACGGTCTGGGTTCGGCGATCGGCATTTTCATTGGTCTGCTGGTCAAGGTCATTCTGGAATATTGGCCGGAGAAGAACGGCTTCGGCGTGCTGTTTCTGGCGGCGGGAATGGCCACCATGGCCTCGCTGCTGGCGGTAGCCAAAGTACAGGAACCGGAACGCCGGACGAAAACCACCGAAGCGCCGGGTTCTTACCGGGAGGTCTGGCGACAAAGCGCCATCATGAAATTCATTGTCGTGCGGGCATTCTACTGCGGCGTCTATATCGGACTGGCGTTCATTCCGATCCGGATCTGCGCCGTACTCCAACTGCCGAACAGCTGGTTGGGAATTTTCACGCTGACGGTGGTCTGCGGCGCGATTGCCGGCAATATTTTCACTTCGATCTGGACCCATCGCTGGTCCTGGCGGACCTGCCAGATCATTTCACTGGCGGGATACGGGGTGATGTTTCTGTTGTGTCTCGGTTGTTATCATCTGGTCACGGCGCTGGTGATTTTCTTTCTGCTCGGCTTTTCGCGCGATGTGTGGAATTCCGTTTCCGCGGCCTACATGCTGAACCTGCCGGGACCGCGGCTGCGGGCCAAGGGAACGGCGTTCATCGCCCTGACCATGATGCCGCCGCTGTTGGTGGCCGGAGTGGCCGGCGGCAAGTTGATGTCATGGTTCAACTCCTATTCCCTGGTGTTTATTGTGGCCGCGCTGACGATGATTCCGGCCATTCACTATTCCCGGCAATTGCCGGAAAGATAAGCGTCCGTCCATTGCTTTTCCGTCCGGAAGGATATATTGTTTTTCTACCGCGGTGACTTTTTATCGGCGGAGGGGAACGCATGAAGGCAGGGAAACGTTTCTGGTTATGGTCGGTGGTGATCGGATTTTATCTGTTCGGTTTCTTTTCCGTATTGACATTTATTTTCCTGGTGATACCAACCGGATCAAAGCTGTTGCATGCCATTGAAAACAGCTATGACGCTTCCGGAAAAAAATAAAATTTTTGCTTCAGGTCAAGCTATCCTCGATGCAGAGCATCGGGGTATTACGCTCGACCTTACACGGCTCGCAAGCGAGCCGGACGCAAACATTAAAAAGACAAAGAACATAAAGTCGCCCCAAGTGCGAGGTATTTAACCCAATGGAATAAAAAAGCCAAGCCGGCAGCATTGGCAGTGACGGGCGACAAATCGGTGTCGCACTATTGTTTTTGTCGCCGATCGCGGATATATTCGATAAAAGCAAAAATTATCAGCGGGATGGTGTGCCGTGAATCAGAATCAACGCCGTTATCTGCATATCATTGCCATTTCCTTTCATATTTTCGGCGCATTGTTGACGCTGTTGGTCTTAATGCCGATTCTTCAAATTATTATCGCCACCGCAATTATCTCCAGTGGAGGCGGCAATAATCCGCCGCCATTATCTTTCGATATGTTACTCCTGATCATGAATTTGTCTTTCATGACCGCCATGGCTTCCCTGGCCGGATGTTCTTTTTATACCGGACACTGCATCGCCGAACGGAAACACCATCTTTTCTGTCTGGTGGTATCCGCCCTTGTCTGCCTGATGTTTCCCTGGGGAACCGCCCTCGGAATCCTGGCCGTAATCCTGTTGGCCCAACCGGAAGTAAAAGCGGAATTCAACCTCTCCGGACCCAATCCCACAACCGGAATCCACGCCCTGAGGAAGAGCACCGATCATGCGTTTGTTTACCGCCATTGAACTTCCGGACGCCGTCAAACGGCAAATTGATGCGCTGACGCCGCCGGATCGCGTTCTGGTCGCGCCCCGTCCGGAACAACGGCATTTGACGTTGACCTTTTTCGGAGAAATCCCGGCGGCGCGGCTCGCGGAGTTCCGGGCGGCCCTGCGTCGGGTGCGGGTGACGCCGTTTCAACTGCGGCTCGACGGCAGCGGCTGTTTTCCCGCTACGACTCATCCCCGGGTGTTCTGGTGTGGTGTCGCCACCAATCATGAATTGAGTGAACTGAAAAACCGCATCGATGTGGCCGCCGCGCCCCTGATGCCGCCGTCGGACATCCGGGAATTCATCCCCCATATTACGCTGTTCCGCTTCAAATCGCGACCGGCGGCGGATTTATTGGCCCGATTGAGCACCATCTACCGTACTCTGACCGCAACGACATTCCCCGTCGCGGAGTTTATGCTGCTGGCCAGTAACCTGACGCCGCAGGGCGCCATTCATACCGTAATGGAACGCTTTCCCGCCGCTTCGGCGACAAACCGTTGATGCCGTCTCCCGTCATCCCGATCAACCGCTTCGGCAACGGTGTTTTCAGCGCTAAAGTTGCCTCCGGCAGTTGTCATGATGCCGGAAACAGGCTATCTTTAACGGCAAATCGGCTTGCCGATCAACCGGAGGAAGCAAGATGAAGAAAAATTCGCTGTTCGATATTGAGAATCAAGTGATCGTGATTACCGGTGCGGCGGGAGTGCTGGCCGGCAACACGGCGCGTTATCTGCTGGCCCAGGGAGCTCACGTGGTCATGCTCGACCTGCGCCGGGACGCGGTGGAACAGGCGGTGGCCGAATGCCGTGAAAATATTTCACCTCGGGTTTCCGGTTATGCCGGCAGCGTACTCGAACCGGACACACTGCAGGATATTTACGCCCGCATCATGGCCGAACACGGCCGGATCGATGTTTTGATCAACGGCGCCGGCGGCAATATGCCCGGCGCCACCATCGGACCGGAACAAACCATCTTCGATCTCGATCTGGATGACTACGACCGGGTCCTCGACCTCAACCTGAAAGGATCATTGCTGCCGACCATCACTTTCGCCCGGGCCATGACGCAACAGCATTCCGGCTGCATCGTCAACTTTTCATCGATGGCGGCCGGACAGGCCCTCACCCGGGTGCTGGGCTATGCCAATGCCAAGGCGGCCATTGAAAATTTCACCCGCTGGATGGCGGTGGAGTTGGCCCGCAAGTTCGGCGGCAACATCCGCGTCAACGCGGTCGCGCCCGGATTCTTCATCGGCAACCAGAACCGCGCTTTGTTGCTCCAGCCCGACGGCACCCCTACCCCCCGCGGACGTCAGGTCATCGCCAAGACGCCGCTGGGCCGATTCGGCGAACCGGACGAAATCTGCGGCGCCGTCCATTACCTGATCAGCAATGCCGCCCGCTTCGTAACCGGTACGGTATTGCCGGTGGACGGCGGCTTCTCCGCCTATACCGGAGTTTGAACCGACGCGACAACGGCAACCCGGCCGGATAACCGCAACCGCGGGACCACCGGATCCGCCGGAAACCGTGATTTTCCCGGCCATGAAAAGCCGGATAATCCATGCGGCAAGTTGTTGCGCCGAACCGTTCGAGGCGTTATATTAGCTACAAGTTTCCGTCGACAGGCGACAACCCGTTACCCTCCAAGGGGGACGGAGCAGGAGCAGGATAATGGATTACAGCGTACAATTGAAAGGGCTGCCCCGACAGCACGATTTTTTCGTCGGCATCGACAGCGACGGTTGCGTGTTCGACAATATGGAATTCAAACAGAAAGAGTGCTTCTGTCCCGCCGTCATCACCCATATGCAGCTCCAGGCGGTCAGCAAGGCGGCACGGGAAGTCTGGGAATGCGTCAATCTTTACAGTCGGAGCCGCGGTTGCAACCGGTTCATGGCCCTGGAACGTTTTCTCCGGCTGATGCGTCGCCGTCCCGAAGTAAGCGCCCGTCATGTCGCCGTTCCGGCCCTGCCGGCGCTAAGCGCCTGGCTCCGATGCGAGTCAAAACTGGGCAATCCGGCCCTGGCGGCGGCCGCGACGGCCACCGGCGATCCCGATCTGGCCCGGGTGCTGGAATGGAGTCTGGAAATCAATCGCCGGGTAACCGCCATGAATCACGGCATCACCCCGTTCCCCGGGGTACGGGAAGTATTGCAGCAGCTCGCGGACCGGGCCGATGTCATTGTCGTATCCCAAACTCCGCTGGAGGCACTGCGCCGCGAATGGCGGGAAAACCGCATTGACGATACCGTGGCGCTGATTGCCGGACAGGAATACGGCACCAAAACCGAACATCTCCGTTACGCCGCAGGCGGCAAGGGCTATGCCGCGGATCACCTTCTGATGATCGGCGACGCGCCGGGAGATTACCGGGCGGCGCAAAGCAATAACGCCCTGTTTTTCCCGATCGTACCGGGAAAAGAAGAAGAATCCTGGCAGGAGCTCGGTGGCGAAGGACTCGGCCGTTTCTTTGCCGGCACCTTTGCCGGCGCCTATCAGCAGCAACTGCTCGCGGCTTTCGACCGGGCGCTGCCCGAGGTGCCGGAAGAAGAAACGGCATCACCGACAACGACATAAACGGCAGTAATAAAGGTAAGAACGATGAAGGAAAAAGCGGATATCGGCCTGATCGGCCTGGCGGTAATGGGAGAGAATTTGGTCCTCAACATGGAAAGCAAAGGCTTCACCGTGGCGGTATTCAACCGAACCACCGCCAAAGTGGACGCCTTTCTCGCCGACCGCGGCCGGGATAAGAATTTTATCGGCTGCCACAGCCTCGCCGAACTCTGCGCCGCCCTCGTCCCGCTCCGCAAAATTATGATGCTGGTCAAGGCCGGAGCCGCCGTGGACGAACTCATCACCCGGCTGACTCCGCTCCTCGAACCCGGCGACATCCTGATCGACGGCGGCAACAGCCACTTCACCGACACCATTCGCCGCGCCGCCGCCTTGCGGCAACAAGGCCTGCGCTTCGTCGGTTCCGGCGTCTCCGGCGGCGAAGAGGGCGCCCTCCGGGGTCCCTCGCTGATGCCCGGCGGCGATGTCGCCGCCTGGCCGTTCATCCAACCGATTTTTCAGGCCATTGCCGCCCATGTCGACGGGGAACCCTGCTGCGACTGGGTCGGAAGCGACGGGGCCGGACACTTCGTCAAAATGGTTCACAACGGCATCGAATACGGCGACATGCAGATGATCGGCGAAGCCTACAGCCTGCTTAAAAATCACCTGGGCCTGTCCAATCCGGAAATGCGGCAGGTGTTCACCGCCTGGAACCGGGGCGAGCTCGACAGCTACCTGATTGAAATCACCACCGCCATTCTCGGGGAAAAAGACCCCGTTACCGGTCGCGACGTCATCGATGTGGTTCTCGATGCCGCCGGTCAGAAAGGCACCGGCAAATGGACCGGGATCAGCGCTCTCGAACTGGGAGCGGTGGCGCCGACATTGACCGAAGCGGTGTTCGCCCGTTGCGTTTCGGCGCTCAAGGAAGAACGCATCGCCGCCGCTGCCATTCTGCCCGGCCCGACGCCGCCGCCGTTTACCGGCGACCGCGCGGCCGGGATCGAAGACATCCGCCGGACCCTTTACGCCGCCAAAATCTGCTCCTACGCCCAGGGGTACCAGTTGATGCGCCGGGCCGCGGCAGAATACGGCTGGCAACTCGATTACGGCAAAATCGCGCTGATGTGGCGCGGCGGTTGTATCATCCGCGCCAAATTTCTCGGCGCCATCAAGACGGCATTCGAGCGCCATCCCGCCCTGCCCAACCTGCTGCTCGACGACTTTTTCCGCCGGGCGATCGCCGACTGTCAGGTCTCCTGGCGCCGGGTGGTGGCCATGGCCGCATCCTCCGGCATTCCGGTGCCGACCTTTTCCAGCGCATTGACTTATTACGATTCCTATCGCGCCGCCGAATTGCCGGCCAATCTGCTGCAATGCCAGCGCGATTATTTCGGCGCGCACACCTACGAACGGACCGACCGTCCCCGCGGTCAGTTTTTCCATACCGACTGGTGCCGTCTCGGCGGTCACACCACTTCCGGGAGTTATGAGGCATAACCGGATCGGGCGCCGGCCGCGGGAAAAATCATCCGCACCGCCCCGGTTCACGCCGAAGCCGATTCCGGCATTCGGCGCCGCTAACCGTAATTGAGGAGTTGTCAGCAATGTTCCTGCAGGAAACTTTACGTTGGTACGGACCGGATGATCCGGTCAAACTTGAATACCTGCGCCAGGCCGGTGCCGCCGGAGTCGTCAGCGCGCTGCATCACATCCCTTACGGGGAAGTATGGCCGACCGCCGAAATTCTCAAACGACAGGAAATAATCGCCCGTGCCGGCCTGACTTGGGATGTCGTCGAAAGTCTGCCGGTGCATGAGGACATCAAAACCCGTTCCGGAAAATACGCCCAATACATCGCCAACTACCGGCAATCGATGCGTAATTTGGCGTCGTGCGGACTGAAAATTATCGTCTATAATTTCATGCCGGTACTGGACTGGATCCGCACCGACCTCCATTACCGTCTCGACGACGGTTCGGAAGCGCTCCACTTCAACCGCCGGATGTTTGCCGCTTTCGACCTGTTCATCCTGAACCGTCCCGGTGCGGCCGCGACTTACTCCCCTGCGACAGTTGCCGCCGCCAGCGAATATTATTCCCGGCTGACGCCGTCCCAGACCCAACAACTGGAACAGAACATCAGCAACAATTTCCCCGGCTTCAAGGGCATGACTCTTAACGACATCCGTGCCATGCTCTCCCGCTATGCCCTCATCGACGCCGCCACGTTGCGCGAACATCTGACCCAATTCCTCCGGGAAATAACGCCGCTGGGCGAAGAACTCGGTCTCCGTCTGGCCATCCATCCCGACGATCCGCCGTTTCCAATCCTCGGCCTGCCCCGGATCTGCAGTACGCAGCAGGATATCGATCTGCTGCTTCAGGCCGTGCCTTCGTCCGCCAACGGCATCTGCTTCTGCGCCGGTTCCTTCAGCGGCCGCCCGGACAATGACGTGGCCGCCATGTTCGAGCACTGTGCGGCACACGTCGCTTTTCTGCATCTGCGCAGTACGCAACATGACCGGGAAGGAAATTTTTATGAGGCCAATCATCTCGAGGGCAGTGTAAACATGTACCGTCTGGTCAAAGCCGCCCACAACGAACAGATTCGCCGCCGGCGGGAGGGGCGTTCCGACTGGCGGCTGCCGTTCCGCCCCGACCACGGTCATACCATGCTCGACGATCTGGACAAACCTCCCTGCCCCAATCCCGGTTACACCGCCATCGGCCGGCTGCGTGGTCTGGCGGAGCTTCGCGGCCTGGAATACGCCCTGCTCCACACCTACCATCCGGAATATCTGCATCGATGCCCCGGTTACCATTTTCCCTCCGACAACACTCCGGAATAAAACGGCAACGGCATAATCCCCCCTGTTGTTATTTTTTTTACAAAAAAATCACGGCGAACCGGAATACAGCGTTTTTTTTAAATAGCCGGTGAAATTGTATTGACCGGTTTATCATGTTATACTACGAAAGTTGTAACTTTTATCACCAAACGGGAAATGGCAATGAAAACGGCGCAATTTTTTCTGAC
>JAQUZV010000081.1 GCA_028691155.1 Victivallales bacterium | reverse complement strand
TCCCTTATCAATATTGCCGGGACGGCGTTACTTTCATTCACGCCGCCATCGATACGGTCGAAGGCGAATACTGGCCCTATATTTTCGATATCAAATCAGCCATGTTTCACTTTACATTCAGGAAACCCGCGTCGCTTTTTTCGGCCACATCCATGTTCCGCTGCTGTTTGCCTGCCAGGTCCGGGGGTGCCGGCCGGACATCCGCATCGAACGCCTCCGCGATCGTAATTTACGGGAACTGCCCGAACACAAGTTTCTCATCAATCCCGGTTCGGTCGGCCAGCCGCGCAATGCCGACAACCGCAGTTGCGCCATGGTCTACGATTCGGAAAGCGGCCGGGTTGCTCCGGTCACCGCCGATTATGACATCTTCGCCACCTGCAAACGGATTTTAAATGCCGGGTTGCCCGAAGAACTGGCGTTCCGCCTGATCAAGGGGTGCTGAGCCGCCGGAAAAGGCTCCGGCCGATTCGGCCGGACAAGCGCAACACCACAACTCAATGACTCCAGGTCACCGATTTGACGCTGAGCCAGATCTGGGATTTGGGATCGATCTTTTTCCGCTGACTGGTCGCCATGGCAATCGGCACATGGGTGAACGATTCATTCCAGTGCCCGACCACCATGTCGGTACAGCCGTGCATGGCGGCGTGAACCGCACATTGCGCCAGGAGCTGACAGAAAACCGCATCGGTGCCGTTGGCGGGCAGACTGCGGATCATATAACTGGGATCGAAATATTTGACATTGACGTCGAATTTGTTGTCGGTCGCCCATTGGTTGATCTCGTCTTTCAGGAACAACCCGATGTTGTTGTGCAGTTTATTGCCGGACTTGTCCCGCCCGCCGTCCTGATTTTTGAACAGATATTGTCCCGCGCCTTCGGCCACGATAATGACGGCATGCTTGCGTTCCTTCAGCCGGCGGCCCAAACTGGGCAACAGCGCCAGCGGACCGTCATAAAGCTGGAATTCCACCTCCGGAACCAGACAGTAGTTGATATGAGTATTGGCCAGCGTGGCATAAGCGGCGATAAAGCCGGAATCACGCCCCATGACATGAATCAGCCCGATGCCGTTCGGGGCGCCTTTGGCTTCGTTGTGAGCGGCCATAATCACCGAGTTGGTGGCGTAAACCGCGGTTTCGAACCCAAAGGTCTTGTCGATAAAGCTGATGTCGTTGTCAATGGTTTTGGGAATGCCGATAACGCTGATATTCAGTCGGCGCCGGGCAATTTCCTTGACAATGTCATGGGCGCAGCGCAACGTACCGTCGCCGCCGACGCAGAAGAGCATATTGATGTTCATGCGTTCGAGCGTGTCCACCATGATCTTTTCGTCCTGCCGTCCCCGGGAGGAACCCAGAATGGTGCCGCCGCTTTCATGGATATCATCCACCATGTCCGGGGTCAGCAGCAGCGGCTCGTGACCGAAAGCGGGCACCAGGCCCTGATAACCGTATTTGATGCCGTAAACAATCGGCACCTGATAACGAACCATCAGCGTTCGGGTCAAGCCCTTGATCACGTCGTTGAGACCGGGACAGATGCCGCCGGCGGTCAGGATGGCGGCTTTGCTCCAGGCCGAGTCGTGGTAGACCATGCGTTGCGGCCCGGCTTTTTCGAACGCCAGCAGTTTACCGTCCCGGCGATATTCCTCGACGATTTTCCGGGCGTCCTTTTCATAGACGACGGTAGAGTTTTCTTCTTCGTAATTGACGTCATTCAACGGCGAGGGGATGGTCGCCTTGCCAAGTTTCGTCACACTTAAATCGATCTCAGCCATTTTCATAAACTCCATGCCTTCTCGCAACGAGAGGCGGTGCATTGTTTTTCCACGGCTTCATTCACGTCGGCACTCCCAATTCATTCCGACGTCAAAAAACCTGACGAATCCTTTTCTTTCCCCATCTGCGATGCCACCGGCGCATCGCGGGACAATATACCTCCGGCCCCGTCTTTATCAACCGTGCCGGGGCAATTTTTAACCGAAATAAAACCTGTGAGTCCTTTTTTTTCATGATTTTACCGAAATTTACTTGACTAAAAGAAGGAGCCGTCTAAATTATAAATTCTTATGTCTTTATGTACATATATTCCACCGCATAAATGACATGATTTTAATCTTCGTAGCTGAAAATTAAAAGAAATCGAGTTTTTTTTGAAAAACCAAAGATTGAAAAATAACACGGTAATTTAGGGGTACTGAATTATGAAGGTTAGAGCGTCCGTGAAACGGCGGTGCGAATATTGCCAAATCATTAAACGCGCCGGCACGATACGGGTTATTTGTTCCCGTAACCCCAGACACAAGCAGAGACAGGGTTAAATCAAACAGAGGAAATTATTATTATGCCACGTATCATTGGTGTTGACATTCCTGGAAAAAAGCGTATCGAATACGCCCTCCAGTATATCTATGGCGTCGGTCCGGCCAAGGCGCTGGAAATCATGGCCAAGTGCAAGATTCCGGTCGGCCTGAAAGCCAACGACCTGACCGATGAAAACATTGCCCAGATCACGGTTATTCTTCAGAATGACATGGTGGTCGAAGGGGAACTGCGCCGTATGGTGACCTCCGATATTCGCCGGCTGCAGTCCATCAACTCCTATCGCGGTTCGCGTCATCGCCGCAATCTGCCGGCACACGGACAGCGGACCAAAACCAATGCCCGTACCCGTAAAGGCAAGAAGGTTACGGTCGGAGCTATCCGTGACAAGACTCAGCGTCGTCTGGCGGCAACCAAGTAAGGTTGACCGGCGATCGGCCGCATGAGTGACGGAACAAGAGACAAGCAGCAAATCAAGGTTTGAATACTATGGCTGAAGAAATGATTGCGCAGGAAGAGGTCAAGGCCGCAGCGGACACCGCGACGGAAGGCGGAGCCGAGACCAAGGAAGTGAGAAAGAGACAGAAGGGCGGACGTTACGTTCCGTCCGGCATTGCCTATGTCAATGCCACGTTCAACAATACGAAAGTAACCTTTACCGATCTGCACGGCAATGTTTTGTGCTGGTCCACCGGGGGCAAAAACGGGTTCAAGGGATCCCGTAAGAGCACCGCGTATGCCGCCCAGGTAATTGCCGGCGATGTGGCCAAGAAGGCCCAGGCGATCGGGATGAAGGAAGTGGAAGTCCGGATCAAGGGACCCGGTGCCGGTCGCGAGTCCGCGGTGCGCGGAATTGCCGCCGCCGGCTTGGAAGTAACTGCCATTAAGGATATTACTCCGGTACCGCACAATGGTTGCCGTCCCCGCAAGAGACGTCGCGTATAACTGGGTAAAATAACATAACTGGAGGAAGAAAATGGCTGCTGCATCAGGATTTCCCATGCCTCAAGCACTTGAAATCGAAGCCGGCACGGCGACTGACAAGTACGCCAAATTTATCGCGGCGCCTTTCCAGAGCGGTTTTGGTCATACCTTAGGCAATTCGTTGCGTCGGGTTTTATTGTCTTCATTGGAAGGCGCCGCTATTTCGGCGGTGCGGATCGATGGCGTTGCCCACGAATTCGCCTCCATCGACGGCGTCGTTGAGGACGTTACCGACATTATCCTCAATTTGAAGCGGATTCACCTCAAATTGCACGGCGATGTGCCGAAAACGCTGGAAATCAAACGTGAAAAGGCCGGAATTGTTTCCGGCGCGGATATTGTTACCGACAGCACGGTGGAAGTGCTCAATCCGGATCAGATCATCTGCACGTTGGACAAGAACATCCCGTTCCGGGCGGAAATTTCCATTGCCAAGGGCAAAGGTTATGTTCCGGCGGAAAAAAACAAGACGCCGAATCAGCCGATCGGGGTAATTCCGGTCGATTGTCTGTTCAGTCCGGTAACCCGCGTCCGTTACAAGGTCGGAGCGGCCCGCGTCGGGGAAGAAACCGAAATGGACAGTCTGCAGTTGGAAGTGTGGACCGACGGCCGGATTTCGCCGCAGGATGCGGTGGAAGACGCCGCCAAGATTCTGAAGGAACACCTGCGTCCGTTCCTGGGCGGACAGGTCGGCGAGGAAGATACGCTGTCGCAGTTCTCCGACGAGGAAATGAAGCAGTACAAGATGTTGTCGCAGGATGTCGAGATTCTCGACCTCTCCGTTCGTGCCATGAACTGCCTGAACAACGCCAACATCAAACTGCTGGGCGAACTGTGCACCAAAACCGAATCGCGGATGCTCAAATACCGCAACTTCGGGAAGAAATCGCTCGACGAAATCAAGGAAAAACTGGAAAAATTAGGATTCAGCCTGGGTATGTCGCTGAGTGAACCGTTGCTGGCGATGATCGAGAAAGAAGCCGAACGGGTCAAAGCCCAGGATCAGGAGGTAGAATAATGCGTCATAAGGTTGATACCGTAAAGCTGGGTCGCACCAGCGCACATCGCAATGCGATGCTGGCCAACATGGTCAGCAGCCTGTTCATGACCGGACAGGTCAAGACCACCGTGGCCAAGGCCAAAATCGCCCGTCGCGTGGCCGAGAAGCTTATCACCCTCGGCAAAAAAGGCGACCTGCATCGTCATCGTCTGGCGGTTTCCCGTCTGCATGACAAGACTGCGGTCAAGAAGCTCTTCGATGAGATTGCCCCGCAGTATCAGGACCGCAACGGCGGTTATACCCGGATCATCAGGACCGGCGTCCGCATCGGTGACGCCGCGGAAATGTGTCTGTTGCAACTGGTGGAAGGCGCTGCGGCGGCTCCCGCGGCGGCAGCTCCGGAAGCGGCAGCGGAAACAGCGGCGGAAAACGCTTAATTCCACGGACGCAAGCGTCGGCAAACCCTGGCCCAGCCAGGGTTTTTTCGTTTGGGCGTCTTTACGGCGCCCGGATTTCATTTCCACGGGGATGTTGCCATGTCAGATGATTTTGCCTCTTACAATGTAATCGTCACCGGCGGTACGCGCGGCATCGGCCGGGCCGTTACGGAGAACTTTCTCCGTCATGGGGCGCGGGTTGCGGCGACATATGCCGGCAATACCGACAAAGCGGCGGAATTTGCCGCCCAATGGACAGGGTATCCGCTGAAACTCTATCGTTTCGACGTTTCCGACTATCAACAGGCCGAACAGTTTTTTGCCGCATTCGACCGTGACTTCGAATCGCTTCAGGTTCTGGTCAGCAATGCGGGAATCCGGCATGACGGCGTCGTGGCGATGATGCCGGCGGCGGACTGGAACCGCGTCATTGCGGTCAACCTCTCGGGCGCTTTCAACATGAGCAAACTGGCGGTCATGCGGATGTCGCGCCATCGCTTCGGACGGATCATCTTCACCTCCTCCGCCTCCGGACGGCTGGGCATTGCGGGTCAGGCCAATTACGCCGCCTCCAAAGCCGGAGTGGAAGCCCTGGCCCGTTCGCTGGCCAAGGAAGTCGGCAAGCGTAAAATCACCGTCAACTGCATTGCTCCGGGTTTTATCGACACCGAACTGATTGCCGATTTGCCGGAAGAGTTGTTGCAGGAATATAAGAATCAGGTGCCGCTGAAGCGGTTCGGAACGCCGGCGGAGGTCGCCGGGGCCGTAGAATTCCTGGCTTCGGCCGCAGCATCGTATATTACCGGAACCACGCTGAACGTGACCGGCGGGCTGTAGGATTTGTCCGCAATATCGTTTCAAACCACATCGATGGGGATTGGGAAAAATGGATTTTCTTCGTCTGAAAGACCGGAAAATTATTATTTTCGGGGTTGCCAACCGTAAAAGCGTGGCATTTCATATTGCCCGGACGTTGCAGGAAGCCGGAGCACAGTTGTTGTTTTCGGTGCTGGGCGACGAGGCGGAAAAAGCCGTAACGAAATATTTTCCCGGCTGCCCGGTCTATCAGTGCGACGTCAGTGACGAGGAACAGCTCCGGAACCTGGCGGCGACGGCCGGCACGGCCCACCAGCCGATTTACGGTCTGGTTCACAGTATCGCGTTTGCCAACTATTCCGCCGGGATCCAGCCCTTTCACCTGACCAGAAAGAAAGATTTTCTCCGGGCCATGGAAATATCCTGTTTCTCCTTTATTCAACTGGCCGGACTGTTCCAACCCCATATGGATGCCGACGGCGCCATGGTGACCATCTCCATTTCCACCACCCGCATGGCGGCGGAAAGTTACGGTTATATGGCCCCGATCAAAGCGGCGCTCGACTCGAGCATCTGCTTTCTGGCCAAATCATTGAGCGGCAAATCCCGCATCCGGGTCAACGGGGTGGGCGCGGCATTGCTGAAAACGTCGTCATCGGCCGGCATCCCCGGTTATATCGAACCCTATCTGTTCGCGGAAAAGGCAACGTTGCGTAAAGCGGCGTTGAAAACGGAGGAAGTGGCCGATGTGGCGGCATTCCTGTTAAGTCCGCGCGCCGGTGGCATCAACGCCCAGACCGTGGTGGTCGATGCCGGAATGGCAACCAATTTCTTCGACCGGGAAATCGTGGCCAAAGCGGTTCGGGAAGACTGACGCCGCCTGGTCAGCCGGCAGCATTAACTTCAACCCGCAGAGGGGAATATGGGATTTTTCGCCAAAAAAAGTTCGGGCATGATGGCCGTCAATCTGGGCTTGTTGTCCAATATCATTCTGGCCGGCCTGAAAACCATTTTCGGGATTATCGGCCACAGTCCGGCGCTGCTTTCCGACGGCATCAACTCCACCTCCGACGTAGTTTATTATGTGGTGGTCAAGATTTTTATGAACCTGGCCCACAAGCCGGCCGACGAAGAACATCCGTACGGTCATCGCCAGTTGGAAAGCATTGCCGCACTGGTGGTGGGAGCATTTGTCATGACCACCGCGGTGGCAATCTTCTGGGACGCGGTCAATAAGGTTTACGACCTTCTGACCGGAAAAATCGATTACGAAGGCGCTTCGTCCTGGGCTTTGGCCGTGGCACTGTTCACCGTCACCCTCAAAATCGTCCTTACCGTCTTCACCCGCCGCATCGGCCGCAAAATCGGCAGTCCGGCGATCATGGCCCTGGCCTACGATCACCGCAATGACATTTTTGCCGCGGCCGCGGCCGCGCTGGGGATCTTTCTCGGTCGCCACGGCATGCCCTGGGTGGACCCGCTGGCCGGTGCAATTGTCGCATTGCTGATCCTGCGGACCGGCATTCATATCCTGCGGGAATCGTCCGACGACCTGATGGACACCGTTCCCGGCCATGAACTCCAGCGGCAAATCCGCGAGGTGCTCGATGCGGTTCCCGGCTTCCTCGATGTCGAGGACATCAGAGCGCACCGCTTCGGCCCCTACCTGCTCCTGAACCTGACCCTCGGCGTCGACGGCGCCCTCAGCGTCGCGGAAGGCGACCGCATCGCCACCCGGGCGGAAAATGCCATCCGCAGCCGGGTGGCCGCCGTCCGCAACATCTACCTGCATTACCACCCGGCGGAGGCCCGCTTTCCGACCGGACACAAATAATTACGGAACCATAACAGCCGCAAGGATTATCATCTCCCATTCCCGGCCGGGTTTTCCCGATGGAACAATGGGCGAAAATATCCGGAAAGATCATTGAAAAACCGGTCGATCCATGATAGATTTATCGATGGTTCGGAATGGTATTCCAACCTCATTGCAGCAGAAAATATTTTAAGGTTTATATATTATATCACGGGAGCGGCAATATGTCTGAGAATGAAAACCTGGAACCCGCAGCAATCAACGACGCCAGTGATTACGGCGCGGATAAAATCACGGTACTGGAAGGACTGCAAGCCGTACGTCTCCGTCCGGGGATGTATATCGGCGACACCGGGCAGCGCGGTCTGCACCATCTGGTCTACGAAGTGGTGGACAACAGCATCGACGAAGCCATGGCCGGATATGGGCACAAAATCGATGTGGTGATTCATTCCGACAACAGCATTACCGTTACCGACCGGGGTCGCGGTATCCCGGTCGGCCTCCACGAAAAGGAGAAAAAACCGGCGGTGGAAGTGGCGCTGACCGTCCTGCACGCCGGGGGCAAATTCGACCATAACTCCTACAAGGTCTCCGGCGGTCTGCACGGGGTCGGGGTTTCCTGCGTCAACGCCCTGAGCGAGTGGCTGGAAGTGGAAGTGCATCGGGAAGGATGGGCCCACCATATCCGTTTTGAACGGGGCGTTACTGTCAGTCCGTTGAAAAAGATCCGCCCCTGCGAAGGCACCGGAACGGAAATATCTTTCAAGCCGGATGGGGAAATCTTCCCCGAGCGGACTTACGTCTGGGACATTCTGGCCAACCGGTTGCGCGAACTGGCTTTCCTTAACCGGGGCATCTCCATTACCCTCACCGATGAACGCACCGTGGACGCCGCCGGTCAGGTCCGGCATGAGACCTTCCACTACGAGGGCGGCATCTGTGAATTTGTCCGGCACCTCAACGCCAACAAGCAGGTACTGCACAGCAACGTCATTTACATGCACCGGGAACGCGACGGTATCGATGTGGAACTGGCGTTGCAGTACAACGACAGCTACAGTGAA
>JAQUZV010000080.1 GCA_028691155.1 Victivallales bacterium | reverse complement strand
CAATCCGAAAGTAAAGATTGCCCGGGTCATGCTCAATGAACGCGATGCGTCGGTGCTGGGCGACAAGCTTTCCGTCACCCTGTATCTGCATACCCGGCCGGAATTGCCGATGACCGGAAAAATCACCAGCATCAGTCCCAAGCCGCTGTTGCAGAGAAACGGCCAATTCTGTTACATCATAAAAATCCGGATGGATCGTGATGACCTTATTTTCGGGATGCGGGGCATTGCCCGGGTCAGCGGCGGCAGAGTCTCGCTGGGTTACTATCTGTTCCGTAATGTCGTCCTGTGGTGGCGGCGAGTCTGACGGATCGGCAAAGTGAGCGAACCAGACGCCAAACCGAAAGCATTTACCGGCGAACTTCGTCGTGACGTAAAGATTTTCCCCGGCGAAACCGATGCCTGGGGACATGTCTGCTGGACGTTGTTCGACCCCGTTTCCGACCGCTATTTCAAGATTTCCGATCTGGATTACCGCGTCCTCAGCCTTTTCGACCGCAATTACGAAATAACGGAATTTCTGGACAAACTTCAGGTCAACGGCGTCCGTATCGGCGAAATGGAATTGTGGCAGATGCTGGGATTTCTGCGGGTCAACGGACTGCTCCAGGCCGAATACGGGGAAACCGAAACCCGCATGGAACGAACCCGCGCCTTCAAAAAGACGTTGTTCTGGCAGATTATCCTCAACTCCTATCTGTTCATCCGGATTCCGCTGTTGAAGCCGGACCGGTTTCTGAACCGGTCCCTGGATGTCGTCACCATCCTGGTCAACCGTTGGGTAATCATGCTGCTGGCCATGATTGCGCTGGGCGGCTACATCAGTCTGGTGCCCAACTGGAATATGCTGGCGGGAGAACTGTTTCGTTCGATCTCGCTCAAGGGTCTGCTGCGTTACTCGCTGGCGATCATCGTCATCAAATGTGTTCACGAATTCGCCCATGCCTATACGGCCAAGGCTTACGGTATCCGGGTGCGGCGCATGGGGATTGTCTTCATCGTCTTCTTCCCCCGGCTTTACACCGACCTGACCGACGCCTGGCGGATCAATGACCGCCGAAAGCGTTTTATGATGGATGCGGCCGGCATCATCGCCGAGATTCTGATCGGCGGGCTGGCCGCGGTGGTCTGGGTCAACACCGGCCCCGGTTCGGCCCATACCATTGCCTACTATATTTTGACGGTCAGCGCCATCAACACGTTGCTGGTCAACGGCAACCCCTTTATCCGTTACGACGGCTATTACATGTTGATGGACGTGGTCAATATCGACAATCTCCAGAAGCGCGGCGCCGATCGGATCCGGGCTCTGTTCCGCAAATATACGTTCGGCCTGCAAATGCCGGTGGAAAAATTTGCCGAACCGTGGAAAAACGGTTTTCTGGTCTTTTTCGGCATTGCCGGATTCATCTACCGGATTTTTCTTTATACCTCCATCATTCTGGTGGTCTATTTTCAGTTCACCAAGACCATCGGGATCATACTGCTCTGTCTGGAATTCTATCTGCTGATTTTAAAACCATTCATAACGGAAGGAAAAGCGATTATGGCCGCCCGCAAGAATTTCAACCGCAAAAACCTGATCGCCGCCTATTGCCTGCTGGGCATAATTCTGCTGCCGCTGATTGTGCCGTTGCCATGGAAAATTTCCAGTCCGTGCGAGATACGCTCCGCCGAATCGGCGGTGATCTATAATCAGAACGACGGCTATATTCAGGCCATCAAAGTAACCGACGGCGCCACGGTGGAGCAGGACGACGCGTTGTTTGTCCTGGATTCCCCCCGGGTGGGATGGCAGTTGCAGCAGGCCCAACTGGATCGCCGTTCCCTCAAGGAAGAGCTCGATCAGTTGCGCAGCGACTCCGAAACCATCGGGCCGACCCATGTCAAAATTCAGCAGCTCAAGGCATCCGAAAACCTGATCGAAGAACTGCAGCGCCGCCGCCAGTTGCTGACGTTGAAGTCTCCGATCGGCGGACAGATTGTCTTTTACGACGACGAACTGCAGACCGGTAAATTTCTGATGCGCGGCGCCCCCATCGCCGAAGTCTTCAACCCGAAGCGGATTAAAGTTATTGCTCTGGTCAAGGAAGAGGATATCGAATATATTGCTCCGGGCGACCGGGTCAGCATCGGCATGGAAAAGGCGTTGGGAACCATTCGCGGCCGGGTGGAAAAAATCAATCCGGTGCCATTGCGGTTTGTGCCGCCGCTGCCGTCGCTGGACGCGTTCGGCGGCGCGTTGCCGGTGCGCCGCGACGGCAATCAGTTGGAACTGCTGATTCCGTGTTATCAGGTCATCATCACCCCGGACCGCGACCCCGGCTGGCTGACGGTCGGACGTTCCGGCCAGGTCTGGTTCCACAAATACACGTCCATCGGGTGGAAGCTGATTTCCAAAGCGGCCAACGTGCTGCTGCGCGAACTTAATTTCTAAGTAACGCCCCCGGGGAACCGGAATTGGTACCGGTCCCGCCGCCCCGCAAGCCCCGCACTCAGTCACGCCGGTCGACGGCAGCATGGACCGGGTCAGATTTTCTTTTCGGCACCGCAATGCTCGCAAAACGGCAACAGGCTGTGTCGAACCTTGCCGCATGCGGGACAAACCTCGAACAGGTGTTCGCCGCAATGCGGGCAGAAATATTCCGGATTGTCCTCCATCCCCGCGGCCTCCGGCAATTGTTCGCGCCGCAAACTGGCGCGGGTCCAAAACCGGAACCGCCGCACGCCGGAACGAATCGGATAATTGCAAATCGGGCATAAGAAATCGAAATAGGCTTCGCGATATTTTTTCAACAGATATCCCCGCCGGGGCTTCAACTGCAACCGCAGCAGATAAATCACCATGCCAACCACCACCCCGATCAATGCCAGCAGCAGGACGTATTTGAAGAAGCGGGACGGAAAATACTCGTGCATCGTCAGCCCGGTCTGAATCAGCGTCGCCGCTGCGAACGGCAGCAGCAGCCGGAATACCATCCCGGTGCGAAATCGAAAGGCCAGGCCGACGGAAAGCAGCAGCAACGGCAGCAGAATCCCGAGTTGAATAAACGCCAAACGCATCCGGAACGCATGATAGACCATATGGTATTCATCGATCCCGCGACGGTGCTGGGCGTCCAGCTGATCATTCACCGCCTTAAGTTGTTCCTGCAATGATTGCTTTTCCGCCGTCAGCGCAATGACGGCTTCATTGTTGGCGGCCTGCCGTTTCTGAATCTGGTAAAATTGTTCCAATGATTGTTTCACCAAGTCGGAACCGGCATTGGCGTCCAGCAGCTGCTGAACCGTCTGGCGATAGGTGGTGGCACTTTGACGGTAATTATTGCCGTTCTCGCGGCAGCCGTCAATCTTTGCTTCGCATCGGCGCAGTTTGGCACTGAGCGTGTTTTCCCGGGCCCGGACCTCCGGCGTAACATATTTTTCCTGAAAAGCGGAATAATCCGGGGCCGGAACTTCACGAAAATCATTGAAAACAAAAGCATAAAGGACCAGATACAGCCCCACCAGCAACAGCAATGAAGTGTTGATCATCAAGCTGATACGCCACCCGGTCTGTAATTTTTTCGAATCCATCGCCATCCCCCCTCTTTTTTCTTTGCCCGTTGTCATTTTTCCGTCGGCGGGTCAGATTTATCGTCACCGAAAACCCCGTCATCACCAGAAAATATGACTGCTCATGGTACTATTTCAACCGCCGTGGAACATAATAACGGAATTTATCGAAAATGACACCTAAAGCGGCGGCCGGAAATCAGATGCCGGCACGGTCACCGGTACGGAAACGGCACCGTCGTGATTTTCCGTTTTTTTTCCGTTCCGTAATTGCATGGAACGCCCGGACCGGATACTTTATCGAAGTCGTAAACAAAACGACCGGACGACACCATCCCAATTCGCGGCGGCAACCCGACTGCGGCGTCCCGGGAGATGAGCGCCCGCCGGGCGGCCGACGTCGCCGGAAGCCCGGCCGGATCGTCACGGACGGAATCTTTCATCGCGCCGTCGGTGAAAAACAGAAAAACCGGGGTAAAACACAATTTAAAATCACAGGAATATTGCTGCGCTCATGAGCAAGAAACTGCAATGTTATATCGATGCCATCGCCCCGCTGATCTTTGCCGATCAGCTCGTCGACCCGAAGCAACCGATTTCCGGAATTACCAATGATTCCCGCCAAGTCACCCCCAACGGTATTTTCATGGCCATCAGGGGAGCCAAAACCGACGGACAGCGTTTCATTCCCGCCGCCGTCAACGCCGGGGCCGCCGTCATTGTCTGCTCCGATCCCCAAGCGTTCGTCCCTGGGGTAAACTGCTTTGCCGTCCGGTCCGATTACATCGCCTACGCCCTGCTGGCGGAATGCCACTTCGACCACCCGGCCGACCGGATGAAAATGATCGGCATTACCGGAACCAACGGCAAAACCACCACCGCCTATCTGCTGCATCGGATGATTTCCGCCGCCGGAAACGGTTGCGGATTGATCTCCACGGTCAAATATCAATACGGCAAGCAGGAAATCGCGGCCGCGCGGACCACCCCGGAAGCGTACGAACTGCAACATCTGTTGGCGTTGATGGCCAACCACAACTGCCGCTATACGGTCATGGAAGTCTCCAGTCACGGACTGGAACAGCGGCGCACCGCCAATACCCGGTTTGCCGTCGCCATCTTTTCCAACCTCACCGGCGACCATCTCGACTATCACGCCACGATGGAAAACTATTACCGGGCGAAAAAACGCCTCTTCACCGAACTCACCGCCGGAACCGCCGTCATCAATATCGACGATCCCTACGGTCGCCGTCTGGCGGGAGAAGTAAAAAAGGAATCGCCCAGCGTCAAAGTAGTCACCTATGGGAAAAGCCACGACAGCGACTACCGCATCGAGGCCATCAACCTTTCCGCCGCCGGTTCGGTATTCGTCCTGCACCAGAACGAACACGGATCCGTCATCCGTTCCGCCCTGCCCGGAGAACACAACATTTACAACCTCGTTGCCGCCATTGCCGCCGCCGATGAGCTCGGACTGGACCGGGAACCGGCGGTGGCCGCCGTCGCCGGAGATTTCCGGGTACCGGGCCGACTGGAATTCTATTCCGCCCCCTCCGGCGCCGCCGTCTATATCGATTACGCCCACACCGACGACGCCCTCAAACGGGTTATCGACGCGTTGCGGCCGATCTGCAGCAAACGATTGATCGTCGTTTTCGGCTGCGGCGGCGACCGGGACAGAACCAAACGTCCCCGCATGGGAAAGGCCGCCTCCGCCGCCGACCGGGTCATCATCACCAGTGACAATCCCCGGACGGAAGATCCCCTGGCCATCATCGCCGACATCCAACCGGGAATCTCTCCCGGCTGTAACTGCCGGATCGAACCGGATCGCCAACGGGCCCTGAAACTGGCACTCCAGGACGCCGACGCCGGCGACATCGTCTTGATTGCCGGCAAAGGACACGAAACCTATCAGGAAATCAACGGTACGCTTCATCCGTTCAGCGACGCCGCCGTGATCCGGGAGTATTTTGCCTCATGCCACTCCTGACTCCATCATGGCGCCGCCGTCTGATTACCGCCGGAATTATCTTCGCCGTCGGTAGCGCCGAAATCATTCCGGCCCATGCCGCCGCCACTGCGGCGGCGACAACAGCAGCCAGGTCGCCGACGATACCAACATCGACATCGACAACAGCACCGGCGCATCAACCGGGATTCTGGCAACGGCTCGGCGATTTTTTTCTGCCACATCCCGACCGCCGGAAAGTTTTGCTGCAAAAACAAACGCCGTATTTCCTCATCACCGTGGAGGAGGATTACCAGCACTACCGCCATCTGGTGTTCAACCCCAACCATGGTTCCCAGGGAATCTGGGACCCGGCGACACCGCAGAAAATCGTCTCGCGCTACTGTCGTTTTTCCACCTTGTTCCTGACCGCGATCACCCGGCCACCGCAGCGGGTGCTGTTCATCGGGCTCGGCGCAGGCATCGTCCCGCGGTTCGTCCGGGAACGCTTCCCCGACACCCAAATCGACCTGGTGGAAATCGATCCGGAAATTCCCGGCATCGCCGCCGGATATTTCGGGTTCGCCCGGGATGACCGGATGGATATCGTGATTGCCGACGGCCGCGATTTCATCAACCGGACCCGCAAACATTATGACGTAATTTTCATCGATGCCTATACCGCCGTCAACATCCCGTTTCAGCTGACCACCGTGGAATTTTTCCGCCGTATCCGCGCCGCACTGACCCCGCACGGAATCATGGTGGCCAATATTGCCCATCTGGGCAAAGACGATTTCATCGGGGCGGAAATCCGTACCGCCGGAACGGTATTTCCCGCCCTGGCGGTTTTCATCTGCGGCGATGGAGCCAATTACCTGCTGCTGGGACGCAACGGCGGAGCCATCGACTCCGCCCGCATGAAAGCCGCGGCGGAAAAGCTGTCCCTTCCCGCCCATCCCGAGCTGAATCTTGCCGACATGATCGCCACCAGAATGGAACCGGACGAGCTGACCGACCGGACCCGGGGGGCCATCATCCTGAAAGATGACTTCGCTCCGGTCGAAACCCTGAGGTAATTGATGCGGCAACACGTTGTTTCCTATCTGATTGCCTTTCTGTCGGGCTTTGCGATGATGAGTTTTGAAATGCTCGGCGTCCGGGTGCTGACGCCATACTACGGCGGTTCCATCTATGTCTGGGGGGCCATTATTTCCGTCTTTCTGACCGGGCTGGGACTCGGTTATGCCGTCGGCGGCCGCCAGGCCGACCGCGATCCGACCGGCCGGACCCTCCCGCTCTGGCTGTTGCTGGCGGCCGGCATGCTGTTGGCATTTCCGGTTTACGGTCATGCCTGCTGCCGAATCGTCTATGCCGCCGGGCTGGACTCGCGCTGGGGCGCACTGTCGCTGTCGCTGCTGCTGTTTCTGCTGCCCTGTGTCTGCATCGGCATGGTAACGCCGCTGCTGGTGAAGCTTCGCGCCACGGCCGTGGGAAAAGTCGGTGTCGCCGCCGGTGATGTCTATGCGGCGTCCACCGCCGGCAGCATCGCCGGGACGTTGTTCACCTCGTTTTTTCTGATCACCTGGATCGGCGTTACCGCGGGAATTGTGCTGGCGGGAATACTGCTGGCGGCTGGCGGCGGACTGGGCTTTCTGGCCGCGCCCGGAAGTCCGGGACGGCAAGACAGAAAACGCGATTCCGCTTCACACTGAAAAAAATCAGTGGTGCTCCGCCGCGCCCGGTCCCGGTTTACGCCCGGCTCCCAGAGCCGCCGCCACCGCCTCGCTCAAGTCGGCAATCCGGAACGGCTTCTGAACAAAACCGAGAATATTGTCCCGGTTCAAGACCTCTTCCATGCTCTGGTCCCGGGTGAATCCGGAAGAAAAGATCACCTTGACGTTCGGGTCGATTTCCGCCAGGCGCAGGAAAGTGTCGCGCCCGCTCAGCCCCGGCATCACCATATCGATAATCACCACGTCAATCCGATCCTTTTCGCGCCGGAAAATATCGGTACCGACAATACCATCCGGAGCCACCAGCACCTGATAGCCCAGATCCTGTAGAATATCCTGCGCCAGCCGCCGGACAAATTCCTCATCGTCAATCAGCAGAATGACGCCGCTGCCGGACGGCAATGACGATTTTTCCTCATTCCCGTCATCATCCCCGCGGACCACCGGCAGATAAAGAGTAAACTCCGTTCCCTGTCCCGGAGTGCTGTTGCATTCGATCACTCCCTTGTGCGCCGCAACCGCACCGTAAACGGCGGAAAGGCCCAGTCCGGTGCCTTCGCCGATATCTTTGGTGGTGAAAAACGGTTCGAAGATGCGCGGCAGCAACTGCGGCTCGATGCCGTGCCCGGTATCCCGGACGGATATCCGGAGGTATTCCCCCGATGTCAACGCGCCCCCGTGGCGACGGCAGAATTCCCGGTCGGCAACAATGTTTTCCGTAGCCAGAGACAACGTCCCGCCCTCCGGCATGGCGTCGCGGGAATTGATGCAGAGGTTGATCAGAGCATTCTGCAACTGTACCGGATCGCCGTTGACCGCCGTACGTTCGGCCGCCAGATGCTGACGGATTTCAATGCGGCGATCGATACTGCGTTCCAGCAGCAATATCGTATCGCGAATGATATCGTGAAGATCGACCCGGGTGGAAACCATTTTGCCTTTGTGGGAAAAGTCCAGCAGTTTCCGGGTCAGCCGTGACGCCTTTTGGGCCGCGGTCACGATAATATCCGCATACTGCTGCAACTTACGGTTGTCGCCAAGCTTACGCGACAACACGTCGGCCGCGCCCATGATCCCGGTCAACATGTTGTTGAAATCGTGGGCAATGCCTCCCGCCAACTGGCCGATCGAATCCATTTTCTGACTCTGGCGCAACTGTTCTTCGATCATCACCTGTTCACTGATGTCGCGGAAGACCAGTACCACCCCGACAATAACCCCGGATTCGTTGCGGATCGGCGCCCCGC
>JAQUZV010000079.1 GCA_028691155.1 Victivallales bacterium | reverse complement strand
TCATCATGATGGCGGCGGGATCCGGCGTTCCCGCCGAAAATTCGGCGGATGCGCTTTGGAAGCAGAAACAACAGTTGCTGGATGATTTTTTTCCGGACCTGACCACGGCGTCCCGGCGGACGGTTCTGCTGGAGGACGAATCGCTATTGCAGAACGGGCTGTTTCAACTGGTCCGCAATCTGGCGGATGAAAATGAACGCCGCGGTATTCCGGCCCAGCCGGAACAGTGGCATTTGGCGGCGGATCCGTCCTGTCTTTATGGCCTGGGATGTCTGTACGGCGATTATCTGGCGCATCTTGCCGCACAAAAGCGGTGGGATGAATTCGGGGCCCGGGCCCGGGATATTCTGGTGCTGCTGGCATCATATAGCGGCGCTCGCGAAGCGGCGCAACGGGTGGTGGTGGAGCAACTGCTGTTGGCGGCAAACAGCGGCGAGCTGCCGCCGGCGGTAACGGTTCGCCTGCGTGAACTGGTTCATAATTATGTCATTACCTCGAATCGGGCGTGGATGCAGGCGGAAAAGGAGAAATCGCATCCTTCCATCGTAATGGCTTTTTATCATGATGGTACCGCCGTTGCCTGTTTTTTCCTTTATCGTACCCGGGAGAGCGAGAAGCGGGATCGGTTACAGGAATTGCGGAAGAAATATTCGGAACTCGATGTTGCCGGCGAGGAGGAAACTCATGGCAGCGCTTTTACCTTTTATTCGCCGTATTTCAAGGCCGATCTGGCGCTGTGGCCGGATCGGGGCTTGAAAGTGACGCCGGTGAAAACGATAGAACCCGGGATAAAGCGGTGTTTTCAGGTGAAGGTCAACGGGGTTGACCGGCAATTTTATCTGCCGGAAGATATCTTTTCCTCCCAGGCGTTGGCGGTGAATGTCCTGCGGACCATTGTGGCGGACCGGTGCGATGAATTCGACCTCGATGCTTCCGACGCCGAGTTGACGGCGTTGGCGGCGGAGCTGGCGGCCGGGAATGAAAAGTTGAAACTGGACGGTGATGCGTTGCAGGACTTGGTGATACGGAATTTCTATATTCTGGCACTGCGGGACAAATGCCGGGCGACACCGCAGGAAATTGAAACCTTGCGTCAGGCATGGGGGCGCCGCGGCATCGAACTGCCGCCCTCGGTGGCGGCTCGAACGGTGATGCGGGGTAAAATGGCCGCACTGTGGCATAAGTTCCTGCAACGGAGAACTCCGGGCGATTTTTCCGGCGACATTTCTTCGTTGCGGAATTATTTGTTCGACCTGGCGCGCGATGTCCCGCAGCAGGATATTCCCGGCCCGATTAAAGCCTGGTATGACAAGATGAAAAAGGAAAACCGCCTTTCTTCTTTTGTCACCTGGCTGTCGCAGCCATGAATTGTCGGAAACGTTGATTCCTTCCGACGGGACGGAAGCCGCAACCATGCGGCTTCTATCCGTTTTTCTCATGGACCTAATCTGTGCTTGCCGTCGGTATTGCAGATCATTCCGACTTGGGGGCATTTTATATATGCCGGCGGTCGGAATGATGGTCCAACCGCCGGATTTCTCCGGAATCGACCGGGTTACAGCGGTTTGACCCGCCAGCCGTTCGGACTGTCTTCAATAACCCAGCCGCGGGTTTTGAGCTGATCCCGCATGGCATCGGCGGTGGCGAAATCCCGGGTTTTTCTGGCTTGTTGCCGTTTTTCCGCCATGGCCATGATTTCAGCCGGAACTTCTGTTCCGCCAGGCTCGAAATCGAGAACGTCGAGCACCCGGTTGAAATCGTGAAACTGATCCATGATGGTCGCGGCATCAGCGTCGGAGCAACTGCCTTCATCCAGAATTCGATTGCTTTCGCGGAGCAGTCCGAACAGCGCGGAAAAGGCTTCGGACACATTGAGATCGTCGGCCAGGGCGGCGGCAAACTGTTGCCGGAGAGCGGCAACAGCGGTCGTGACGGCAGGCGTGGCGGCGCCGGGCTTCGGTTCCTGTTGCAGGCGGCGGAACAATTCCCGGAACCGTTGCAGTGAAATTCGTGCCTGTTCGACGGCTTCGAACGTAAAATTGAGTTTTTTCCGGTAGTGGGTGCCCAACAGCACCCAGCGCAATTCGTTGCCGTGGAATCCGCGGGCCGACAAATCGCGCAGGGTATGGAAATTACCGGCGGATTTGGACATCTTGTCGCCGTCGACCATCAGATGGGCGCAGTGCAGCCAGTAATTGACGTAGCGGCAACCGTTGGCCGATTCGCTTTGCGCGATTTCGTCTTCATGGTGGGGGAACATGTTGTCAATGCCGCCGGTATGGATATCGAACGTCTTGCCGAGGTATTTCATGCTCATGGCGCTGCATTCGATATGCCAGCCGGGGCGGCCGCGGCCCCAGGGGCTGTCCCACCAGACGTCGCCGTCTTTTTCGTCCCACGCCTTCCATAGCGCGAAGTCGGCAACGGCGTCCTTGGCGTATTCGTCGGCATTGATGCGGACGCCGGCCTGCTGGTTGTCCAGGTCGATACGGGCCAGTTTTCCGTAACCGGGACATTTG
This sequence comes from Victivallales bacterium, assembly GCA_028691155.1. Lineage (GTDB taxonomy): Bacteria > Verrucomicrobiota > Lentisphaeria > Victivallales > SZUA-371 > SZUA-371. The sequence goes on along the minus strand of JAQUZV010000079.1, from coordinate 5,973 downwards.
GCGATGGAGAAGTAGATGCTGTCGTCGTCGGCCTGGTAAGCGAAACCCCGGTCCATCAGGGTTTGAATCAGGGCAATCATTTCCGGAATATGCGCGGTGGCGGCGGGATAATGTTCCGCCGGTTCGATCCGCAATGTTTTCAGGTCTTCGAAAAAGGCCTGTTTGTATTTGGCGGTAAATTCGGCCAAGGGGAGTCCGGCGGCCCGGGAATCCCGAATGGTTTTGTCATCCACGTCGGTCAGGTTCATGACCTGGGTCACGCGATAACCGTGATATTCCAGGGTTCGGCGCAGCAGGTCTTCGAAAATATAGGCGCGAAAGTTGCCGATATGGGCGTAATTGTAAACGGTCGGGCCGCAGGTGTACATACCGACCTGTCCTTCTTTCACCGGTGTGAACTCTTCCCGCACCCGGTCCATGGTATTGAAAAAATATATGGTCATAATCGTAACGTTTCCTATTGCTGATTGGCCATGTTGCAATCGGTTGCAATATATAACCGGCACCGGGACAATTCCAGTTTTCCGCCTTTTTTTCCCGGGAAATCTTCCGGTCCGACCATGGAATGACGGCGGTGTTGTCGGTGTTGTCGGGAGGTGGTCACAATTCCCGGACAATGACTTTTTTCGGGTTGCGGGACAAAGCTCATTGTCATTTGTCGCGATGCGGATTATGTTATCGCCAACGAAAAAAAATTGGAACAGGGCAAGTGCAGCATCTTTTTTTACGAGATATTTTGGGGCGGCTCATGCGTGATCGCATTGCGGCGATTTCGCTGGTGGTGGTTGTCGGTTATCTGTTGCTGGCCATCGGGAGCGACGTCTATGGCGCCTGTTGCCGCAGCCGGCAGATTACTCCCGCCTACAATCGGACCGACATGAATCACACCTATCAGCCGCCGTCGTGGGCGCATCCGTTGGGGACCGACTTTATGGGGCGTGATGTCCTGTTGCGGGCCGTCGCCGGTTCGGCTACGGCGATGAAAGTGGGCGTGGCCGCTTCGTTGCTGGCGGTGCTGATCGGAGTTTCCCTGGGGGTGGCGGCCGGCTATTTCGGCGGGAGGGTCGATCATTTTGCTCTCTGGATTTACAGCACCTTCGCCGCGATGCCGACGCTGCTGTTCATTCTGGCGTTTGCGTTGCTGGTTTCGCGCGGATTCCTCTATGCGCCGCTGGCGGATGCGTTGCACGATTTTTCCCGCCGCTTTCATGTCGACACGGGGATGATTGCGGTATATCTGGGCATCGGCCTGACCGGCTGGGTCAGTTTGTGTCAGGTGGTTCGCTCGGAGACCATGCGCTTGCGCGAAGCGGTTTACGTCCAGGCGGCGAAGACGGCCGGGCATGGGGCGTTGCATATCATTGTCCGCCATATTCTGCCCAATCTGTTCCATTTGGTCATTATCTACTTTACCATGCGTTTTGCACTGGCAATTATGACGGAAGTCATCGTCAGTTATCTGGGCTTGGGGGTGCAGTTGGCGCCCAGTTGGGGCGTGATGATCGCCGATGGTCAGGAGCGTCTGTGGCGCGGCATCTGGTGGGAGGTTGCCGCGGCGACCGGCTTTATGTTTGTGTTGGTTCTGGCGTTGAATCTGCTGGGCGACGCGTTGCGCGACATTCTGGATCCTAAATTGCGGAGTTGACACTGGACCGACAGCAGATTCCGGTGTGCCTGCGGGAGGATTGTCGATGACCGTGAACTATTATGAAATTCTCGGGGTTGCCGAAGACTGTGACTTCCGGGGATTGAAAAAGGCCTACTATCGCCGCGCCAAGGAGTGCCATCCCGACCGTCACCACAACAGTGTGGCCAAGGAAGAGGAATTCAAGCTGGTCGCGGAAGCGTTCAATATCCTCTCCGATCCCGATAAACGGCGACGTTATGATGGTTCCGAAACGAATACTGCCGCGACGGAGGTTGCGGCCGCGGCGATGGAAGAGGACCCCGGCGCGAATGATGCGGTGATGGATTTTCCCGGCGACGACGATCTGGAGGAATTGATTACCGGCAATGATGTTCCGCGCGATACCACTTTGTCCCGGTTGTTTCGCGACCTTGCCATGACCGAGGTGTTCATCACCTTCCGCGAGGGCAAAAATTTGTATCGGCAGGGACGGTTTCGTGCCGCCAGAATCTGTTTTCTGCAGGCGGTGGCGCATTCGCCCGATAATATTCTCTATCATGCTTTTCTGGCGCGGTCATGTGCCGGGATCAATGATTTTTCCGGGGCATTGCGGGAATATGGTCTGGCGTTGTCGCTGGGGGCGCGCCGGGTTCCGATGCAGGAGATGCGGCGGCTTCGGCGTGAACTGGAACGGCTCAAGTCACAGCGCAGTCCCTGGTGGTATCGTGCTTTTCGTACCTTTTTTCCGGCGCCGACCGAGGACAATATCGATACCCGGCAGGGGATGATTGACGCCACCAACCGGGCGATTGCCGGTCTTTCCCGCGAATATCGGCGGCGGCGGTCGGCGGCTAAAAATAAGGAACGGAAACGTTTGAATAAATAGGGTTCGCAGGGGATGGAATTCCGGGGGACGGCAAGGCGATGGAAAAGGCAGTAAACATCCATAGATACCGGCGATAAGTCGAATTGGCGCCGTGTCTCGATGCCGGATTGGCATATTTTTTATTTTTTGATTTGAATTTATCGGTAAAATGGTATATTTAATATGGTATCATGGGATTGTCATAACACGGCACAACCAACCTACAAACAGGAACAATAAAATGGCTGAAAAAGAAATTTTCGCTGATGGTATCGGACAGATTCATTTTGCCGGCGGCATGGTTAGATTCGACTTCATTACTCTCCAGCCGGGCAAGGATGGCAGCGAACCGACTCCGGAATACAAAGAACGGATCATTATGCCCCCGCAGGGTTTCCTGAATGCGTTCCAGTCCATGCAGAATCTGATTGATAAATTGCTGGATGCCGGTGTTCTCCAGAAGAACGAAGCGGCCAAGAAATAAGCGACGATAAGTCGTTTCCAGCCTGATTATTCAGGAAAAAAGGCAGACACCAATCAGGTCTGCCTTTGGTATTTTCAGAAGTTGTAGTTTTCGTTCCACGTGTAATCCGTCGGGGCATCGATATAGCGGCGTTCGATTTTGGTCCAGGGGCGGTTCTGGGTGTCGGTGACGATGGCGGTGCGTTGTTCCAGCTTCCGCCAGTTGCCGTGGCAGCCGCCGACGCTGGAGACGATTTTCGGTTCGTTTTTCCAGGCGGCCAGCGTTGCGGCATGGAGATTGGGCAGTCCTTTGCGATAGAAACATTCCCCGACGGCCGAACAGGTCAAGCTGGTATCGCATATGCTGCGCGGCAATTCGGCGGTGGCGTGGAAGGGGCAATCGTCGTCGGCCGACCAGTTTTCCGGTTGAATGTTATTGAGTTTGACCAGGGTTCCTGCAGAGTTCATTCCCCAGCCGGCCATTCTGGCGTTGACATGGAAGTCCATCGTGAAGAATTCATAATCCTTACGCGACCCCAGACTGTGCCGGGGATCATAGATCATGGGGGCATAGTTGACGGTGGTGTTCGGGTTGCGCGCCGTCAGGGTGTATTCGTATTCCATTTCCGAAATGCGGATGCGGTTGAGGGTTCTGATGATGAAGCCTTCCTCGCTCCATTCGACGGCGGAACCGCCGATCCTCCGGTCGAATTCGGCGCAGAAGTCGGCGCGGAGCTGCCAGCGTCCGGTGTAAACTTTTTCCGTGACCGGGTTACCGTAGAGGTCATAGCCGGAAAATTCCATTTCGCATCGGATATCGATCATCCGGATGCCGAGGTGTCTGGCTTCCACGGTAACGTAATAGCCCAGAGCACCGATCGGCGTGCAATTCAGGGCGGAAACATAGTAATCGGCGCCGGCCCAGGCGGAGGCATCGCTGTTGATGTCATGTCCGGCCAGAAATTCGTCCAGGGCGGCGGCGCTGACCCGCCATTTGGCTTTTCTGACCTTTTCCAGCGTGCCGCTTTTGGTCAGAGAAGGGGTGCCGAGCAGCAGAACCGCCATATCCCGTGCTTCCAGGGTTACTTCATAGACGTTGCCGCCCTGAGGGCGACAGTTGACGGCGGCGCAAAGATAGAGTTCCCCGGCCAGTTCGATGGTGGTGCCGGGGGAGGGCAGAAAATCGGCGAGCGCGTTGCCGTGGAGTCGCCACTTCAGCGTTTTCTCCCTTTCTCCGGATGCGTTGATGCGGAGGGCGGGTTCTCCCAGCGGTACGGCGGTGATGTTGCCGGCGGTACCGCTGAATTCCACTTCGTACATATAGCGCGACAACGCCTTGCAGTTGATGGCGGTAATGACATAATCGGGGTCGGTGGTATAACTCTGCGCATCATTGCCGGGGAGCCGCCACGGGTCGCCCGGTTGTCCGGCCCAGGCACGGACTGCTTCGGCCAATGACTCCCAGCCGGTGGTGGGATCGTAATCGGGCATGACATGCCAGGTGGCGGTACGGGTTATGGTTCCGTTGGGGTCGATACTGAAATCGATGTTGTTGTAATGGGTGATCTGCATCGTGGTGGCTCCTGAGTTGAATTATTCTTTTTCACTGGGAAACGGAGAATTGTCAACCATGGCGGGAAAAAAGCGCGAATTCACGGTTGCAGAAGGGGGGTTTACGGATTATTGTTACCGCGCAACAGATTAATAATAACCGGGGTTTATAATGTCTGGAGACCATAGAATCGTTATCACCGGCATCGGCCTGACCGCGCCGAACGGCAACACTTATGAAGAATTTCGCCGCCATCTCCTTACCGGGGTTTCCGGTATCCGCAATATCGAGATGCGTTACATGGGAACCGTCCCGGCCGGAATTTGTACTTTCGACGCCACCCGTTATCAGAACCGCCGCGATATCCGCAACGGCACCCGGGCCGGTTCGATTGCCATTTTCTGTGCCAACGAAGCGGTCAAAGATGCCGGCCTTGCCGTTACCGATGCCAATCGAGGCCGGATCGGCGTGTTTGTCGGCACCACCGAACACGGCAACGTGGAAACCGAAAATGAAATTTACAATATCAGCCGGTTCAATTATGACATCAAATACTGGACGCATCACCACAATCCCCGTACCGTGGCCAATAATCCGGCCGGAGAAGTAACCATCAACATGGGAATTACCGGACCGCATTACTGTATCGGCGCCGCCTGTGCCGCCGGAAATGCCGGGATTATTCAGGGGTTGCAGCAATTATTGCTGGGAGAGGTCGATGTTGCCGTCTGCGGCGGGGTTTCGGAAAGCCCCGGCACTTTCGGCATTTTCGCCGGGTTCAAAAGTCAGGGGGCGCTGGCGGAAAATCCCGATCCGGTCCGGGCCAGCCGTCCGCTGGACCGCGATCGCAACGGGATTGTCATTTCCGAAGGCGGTTGTCTCTATATTCTGGAACGTCTGGCCGACGCCCGGAAGCGCAATGCGAAAATTTATGCCGAAATTGCCGGTTATGCCATGAATTCCGATGCCACCAATGCCGTTCTTCCCAACGAGGAGCGTCAAGCTCAATGTATGACCATGGCCATTGCCCGTGCCGGCATGAACATTGCCGATATCGATCTGATCAACACCCATGCCACCGGGACGAAAATGGGCGATGCTCAGGAAATAAACGCCCTCCGTCAGGTTTTGGCCGGTCCCGGCAGACGGCCGTACATCAATAACACCAAAGGGTTTATCGGTCATGCCATGGGGGCTGCCGGAGCACTGGAACTGGCCGGCAACCTGCCTTCGCTCTGCGACGGCATCGTTCATCCATGCATGAATCTGGATTGCCTCGATCCCGATTGCGCCGTGGACAATATTGTGGCCGAAGAACCGTTGCCGACCGCCGGAATCCGCACGATTCTGAATACTTCCTTCGGCATGGTCGGAATCAATTCGGTGCTGATCGTCAAGAAGTACGAATAGCCGGCAACGGGCTTTCTATCGCCCCGTCGCCGCTGGTTGTCCGGCGGCGGGGTTCAA
>JAQUZV010000078.1 GCA_028691155.1 Victivallales bacterium | reverse complement strand
CACCGTGGGATTCCGCATCCCCGATCATCCGCTGATTCTCCGTCTGCTCCGACAACTTGACTTTCCGTTGGCGTCCACCAGCGCCAACCGCTCCGGCCGCCCCAATGCCCAAACTGTGACCCAGGCCCTGGCCGAGCTGTCAGGAACGCCCGACGCGGTGGTGGATGCCGGACCGCTGCCGGCGGCGGCCCGGGCATCGACCGTCATCGATTTATCCGGAAAGAGTTGGCGCATACTGCGAGAAGGACCGATTTCCGCCGCCGCGGTAAAATGCCTGCTCGACGAATAACCGGCTTGTGTAATCGGGGTTTTCAAGTAGATTATGATGCTTGACCGCTAGATTATGATGCTTGACCGCAACATTCACAGGTGATATGGAAAAAATGAAAGTCACGGACGAAATTCTCAAAGCAATGCAAAAAGGGGTGGAACACATCGGCTCGAAGAACGCCTTTGCCCAACGGGCCAATGTCAGTATCAACACCGTTACCAAATACCTGACCCGGAAAACACATACCATCAACGACGACACCTGGGCCAAGATTCAGCCGGTGTTGTTGCCGTTCCTGAACAATAAAGACCATCACAACAGGCAGCGTATGGAAGAATTCAAAAAGACTCTGGATATGACGGATATTTCTTCGAATGGAAAAATTCTGCTCGATGCTTTCGCCGAACTCACCGACGAACAACAGGAGCGCAAGTTGATCGAAATTGTGGAAATCGCCCGCGAAAATCTGAAAAAACGTAACGAAGAAGCAGGTAAAGTTCAATGAAAGCCGGAAGAATCATCCTGACCGTCGCCGCCCTGCTCCTCACCGTGCGCGTCGTTGCCGCCGATCCCAAAATCGCCGTCGTCGACATGGGGAAGGTGTTCGACAGCTACTACAAAACCAAAATTTCCGCCGCCAATTTAAAAAAACAGGCCGAGGTGTTCAAGGCTTATGCCCAGAAACTCGATGAATCGCGCCGGAAACTGACGGAAGAATTCAATACCTTGCGCGACGAGTCGCAGAACATCGCCCTCAGCCGGACCGAACAGGAAAGCAAACGCCTCCAGGCCCAGGAAAAATACCGTCAGCTCAAGGAAAAGGAAGCCGAACTAACCCAGTACAACAAGGCCAAATATAAACAGCTCAATCAGGAACGCAATGAAATGCGCGATTCCCTCCTCAAGGAAATTCGCGACGCCATCAATAAACGCGCCACCCTGACCGGCTATGCGTTGATTCTGGACAAGTCCGGCAATGCCATCAATAATTTGCCGGTGGTCATTTTCAGCAACCCCGCCATCGACATCACCGACAGCATCATCGAAGAGCTTAATCGCGGCTATGCCGGTAAAACCCCCTCGACCGCTCCGGCGGACAAGGACGTCAAAAGCATCGGCGACATCATCAAAGAGAATCCGGCACAATAATTCCGGTTGACAACCTCTCACGCGTAAAGGACCACAGCCATGACCAAACAACTCACCGCACAGGAAATAGCCGCCCTGACCGGCGGAGAACTTAAAGGCAACCCCGCCGCCGTCGCGAGCGGCGTTGCCGCCCTTAAAGAGGCCGCCGCCGGCGACGTCTCTTTCCTCGGCAACCGCAAATATCAACATCAGGTGGATGCCTCCCAGGCCACGATCTTCATCGTCCCCCCGGATTTCGACGGGGAGGAAAATCCCGAAAAAGCCTATATCGTCTGTTCCGCTCCCGACATGGCGTTCACCAAAGTGGTAATGGTTTTTGCCCCGGAACCGATTAAATACGCCCCCGGGGTTCATCCTTCCGCCGTCGTGGCGCCGACCGTCAAAATCGGACCGAACGTTCATATCGGCGCCAATGTGGTCATCGACGAAGGCGCCGAAATCGGCGCCGGCACGGCAATTCTGCCGGGATGCTGGATCGGAGCTTTCACCAAAATCGGCCGGGACGGCCTGATTTACGGCAATGTTTCCATCCGTGAACGCTGCATCATCGGCGACCGCTTCATTGTCCATTCCGGCACCACCATCGGCAGCGACGGTTTCGGCTTCGCGCCCGACCCCCGCGGCGCCATCATCAAGATTCCCCAGGTCGGCATCGTGGTCATCGGCAACGATGTGGAAATCGGCGCCAACTGCACCATCGACCGCGCCCGTTTCGGCCAAACCCGAATCGGCAACTTCGTCAAGATCGACAATCTGGTTCAGGTGGCGCACAACGTCCACATCGGCGACTGCACCATGCTGATCAGCCAGTGCGGTATTGCCGGCAGCGCCGAAATCGGCCGCGGGGTGATTATCGCCGCCAAGGCGGGCATCAACGGTCACATCAGTATCGGCGACGGCTGCAAAGTGGCCGGCACCGCCGGGGTGGTCAAGAGTCTGCCGCCGGGTTCGATCGCCATCGGCACCCCGGCGGAAAGCCAGCGCGAATTCATGGCCCGGGTGACCTTGCCCAAGAAAGTGGCCAAACTGGAAGAACGCCTCAAACAACTCGAAGCCGAATTAGCGCGGTAATCCGTTAATCGGAATCAGGGTGAAAGAAGCACAACGGTCGCCCGGCAACGGTCGGCCGTTTTTTTATGCCAGAACCGGGGGCAAATAACCCGTCGGCACATTCCGTTTGCCGCTCAGTCCAACGTCTGGCGGTAGCGTGCCAGTCCGATCATCACCACAATGAGGAAAAACACGATCATCGCCATAATCGGCGTCCACAGATCGTTCAGCAACGTCCCGCGCAGAATGATGCCGCGGACAATCTGCAGATAATGCGTCAGCGGCAACGCCGTTCCGATCCACTGCGCCCACTCCGGCATGCCCCGGCGCGGAAACATGAATCCGGACAGCAAAATCGACGGCAGGAAGAAGAAGATCGACATCTGTACCGCCTGCACCTGATTGCGGGCGATGGTGGAAATCGTCACCCCCACCGCCAGATTGGCCGCAATGAAGAACAGCGACAACAACAGCAGCAGCGGCAGCGATCCGACCACCCGAATATCGAAGACCGCCCAGGCAATCACCAGAATCAACCCGATCTGAACATAACCCACCAGCAAATACGGGACAATCTTGCCCAGCATCACCTCCAGCGGACGAACCGGCGTGGAAAGCAGCGTTTCCATGGTGCCGCGCTCCTTTTCCCGCGTCATCGACAACGCGGTAATGAAAGCCATGGTCATGGTCAGAATCACGCCCAGCAATCCCGGCACCACATTGATCGGAGTTTCGATTTCCGGATTGAAACAACGCTGTACCCGGATATCCAGCGGCAGCGAAGCCACGGCCACTCCCGGCAGCACCGGACGATAATCGCGTCGCAGCACCTCGGGGGCAAGAGTCTGAAACGAACTGACGGCATAACCGACCGTGCCGGGATCGGAAGCATCGGCCTGAAGCAGCAGTTGCGGGTGCCGCCCCCGCAGCAATTCGCGGGTGAAATTTTCCGGAAAGGTCACGATAAACTGCACCTCGCCCCGCCGCAACAGCGCCGTCGCCTCTTTTTCACTCACCAAATCCTTGTCGATGCGAAAATATTCGCTGTTGTTCATGGCGCTGACGATCGACCGCGTGAAAGTACTCATATCGCCATCGACCACCGCCGTCGGCAGATACTTGGGGTTGGTATTGATGGCGAACCCGAAAATCACCAGTTGCACCAGAGGAATTCCGATCATCATCCCCAGGGTCACCCGGTCGCGGCGCACCTGAATGAACTCCTTGATGACCACGGCGACAAAACGCGCCGGCGAAAACAGTTGCAGTCTCATTGAAAATTATCCCTGGCCCGTTGTTGCGATAAATAGATAAAAACATCTTCCAGATTCGCCGCCGTCTCCCGCCATTCCAGTCCGGGACGGGAAAAAAACGGCTGTACCGCCGCCGTCAGCGCCGCCCGGTCCGACCCGGTCACGTGAACCGACTCCCCGAACGGCACCACCTGCTCGATTCCCGGTAGCCCCCGCAATTCCACGGCAAAGGCGCTGAGGTTCCCGCCCTGAACCGTCCAGGTGCTGAGTCCCGACGCCGCCACCACTTCATGCAGCGTCCCCTGCGTCAACAGATTGCCGTAAGCCAAATAGGCCAGGCGGTGGCAACGCTCGGCCTCATCCATATAATGGGTGGAAACCAGGGCGGTGATACCGGACGCGGTCAGGTTGTGCAGCTCGTCCCAGAAATCGCGGCGCGCCGCCGGATCTACTCCGGCCGTGGGTTCGTCCAGCAACAGCAACTCGGGATCATGCAGCAAACAGGACGCCAGTGCCAGCCGTTGTTTCCAGCCTCCGGACATGGCGCCGGAAAGCTGGCGGCGGCGATCGCCGAAATTCATCCGTTCGATCATCGCATCCACCCGCTCCCGGCGACGGTCCAGCCGATACAGCCGGGCCATGAGCTGCAGATTTTCTTCCACCGTCAGGTCTTCGTACAAACTGTATTTCTGGGTCATGTAACCGATGCGACGCTTTATTTCGTCGCGCCGGTGCAACAGATCGAATCCCAGGCAGGTGCCTTCGGCGTGATCGGGCCGCAGCAACCCGCACAAAATGCGGATAAAGGTAGTCTTGCCGCTGCCGTTGGGACCCAGGAAACCAAAAATTTCGCCCCGACGTACCTGGATGGAAACCCGATTGACCACCACCCGGCCGTCGAAGGACTTGGTCACGTTGCGGGCGTCCACCGCCGGCGACGACGCGGTCACGACCGGTTTCATGGCTGCGCCTCCGACGCCAACCGAACCCGGACCGGCAGACCGGGATGCAGGGCGGCGGCCGCCGCCGGATCGATCGAGCCCTCGATCATAAAGGTCAGTTTGGCATTGTTTTCCCGGCTGTAGATTACCGGCGGAGTATATTCGGGCCGGGGGGAGACATAGCTGACGGCGGCCGGACAACTTTTGCCCCGGCGGTCGAGAAGCACGGTAATCCGGTCGCCGATCCGGATCGTCGCCGCCCGATCGGGCGTCACAAAAAAGCGGACCTTGAAACGATCGTAGGGAATCAGCGCCACCACCGCGGTAGTCGGCGTCGCCACCTCTCCGGTCCGCAGCAGCACGTCGAACACCACCGCCGCCGCGGGCGAATAGCTTTGCCGCTGCGCCAGACGCCAGACGGCGGCCGCCAGATCGTTTTCCGCCGCCGTAATGGTATCCTGCGCCATTTTAATGCGGTCGGGCCGGGCCGGCAGCATTGCCACGGCCAGATCGGCTTTGGCGACGGCCAGTTCCTGACGGTCGCGTTCAAGGGTCAGCCGGGTGGTATCGTATTCCTTGGCGGCAATGGCATCGCGACGAAAAAGCTTTTCGGTACGGACATTCTCCAACTGCGCCAGTCGACACACCGCCTCCAGACGTCCGATCTTGGCCTTCAAAGCGTCGATTTCCTCCGGGCGGGCTCCTTTTTCCATATCCAGCAGATCGGAACGGCTCTTCTGCAGTTGCGCCTTGGCGGCGGCGGCCGCCGCCGCATACTCGGTTTCATCCTGACGGAAAAGCAGCTGTCCCTTCCTGACCTGATCGCCGCGCTTGACGCAGATTTCATTGATCCGGCCCGAACTGATCGGCGCGATATAGGCCATATCCGCTTCCAGATACCCCTGCACCGTTCCGTCGTCCTGTTCACAACCGAATATTGCCGACAGTATTCCGGCCGCGATCACCAGCAGATTTTTTCTCATTTTCATCAACCCGTAGTTAAACTTTCAAGCCCCGGACAATCCGTCGGGCAATGGCCTCGGCATGGTTCATGCCGTAATCGGCATCGCCGGTAACGGCGGTCAGTCCCGGTTTGTTGAAAAAAAACAAGCATTGCGCCAATATCAGCAACGTTGCCGTCAACAGTTCCGGATCGTCGTCCGTCATGCCGGTTACCTGCGCCACCAACTGTTGCAACAGGGCGAAACGCGGCCGCAGCGCGGGAAAAAACATTTTCTTGAACCGGTCACCGGGAGAAATCATCTCCCGGACAATCAGACGAAAACGATAGCGGTACAATTCCCCCGCCGTCGAAGTATTGCGCAGAAAATTCACCATCAGATGGGACAGCAGCGTTTCCGGTTCGATATCCCGCCCCATTTCGTCCCGGATCGTATCGAACGGGTCCGGCAACTGAAACGAGAATTCCAGCACCGCCCGATACAACTCCTCCTTGCCGCCGAAATAATAATTCACCGCCGCCAGATTTACTCCGGCCCGGTCGCAAATGCGGCGAATCCGCGCTCCGGCATAACCGTGTTCCACAAATTCTTCCAACGCCGCCGGAATAATTTTTTCCCGTTTGTCCGTCATCACCATTGCTTCCAATATTAAAAAAGTTTTCTAAACAATATTTTAAAACATTTTTTTCAAATTGTCAAGCCCCCGCACAACAATTTCAATGCGGCGTATCGCCGGATATTTTTTGTGGCCGTTCATTTGCAGTTTGCGTCTCCGGGCACTATAATTACCGCATTATGAGTAACAATTATGCCGCCGTCATTACCGCCTGGCACCGGAAAATCACCGCCATGACGTCACCCGACGCACCGTGGCCGGAATATCCGGACCTGCGGGTTTTTCTGGGTCCCGACGACCCGGCCGCCGCCGCCGCATGCTGCGACAATATGCCGGAAAAAGACGTCATGGTTTATCTGTTCCCGAATCACGCCGAAAATTTCGACATCGCCGAAGAGATGCTGTCACGGGCGGTCCCTGGTTCGCGTCACTTCTTTCTCGCCGTGGGACCGGAAACCTTTTTCTCCGACCGGGTGGAAATGGCGGTAACCCTGATCCGGCACCATCACGTAGCTTTCTCCGTACTCCCCATGACCATCCCCGCCGCTGCCGTTGCCATTACCGCCGCCGCCATCGATCATGCCATCCGTGCCGCCCGCCGGAACTATCTTTTTACCCGGGAAAACCGTTGGAGCACCCTGGCCGCCGTGCTTGACAATCTGCCGGTGGCGGCACTGCGCCCCGGCGCCGCCCTGGCCGGAGCAGCGCCCCGCGGCCCGGCGGTAATCTGTGGCGCCGGCCCGTCACTGCGGCAGTGTCTGCCGCAACTCCGCGCCGCTCGGGAGCGACTTTTTCTGATTGCCGTCGGTCACGCCGTCAAGCCACTGTGGCAGGCCGGAATCACCCCGGATCTGGTAGCGGAAATCGACCCCATCTGCTGGTGCAACTGGAATCACGACTATCGTCCCGATCTCCCCCTGCTGGCCACCCCGGCCACGGCTCCGGCCGTCACCGCTCGTTTTCCCCGCCTGATCTGGGCAACGGGAAATAGAACCGACGCCACGGACAACCAACTGTGGCGCGACGCCGGAATCGTGCCCCTGCCCCTGACCGTTTCGCGTTCCGTCACCATCACCGCGCTCGATTTTGCCGTGCAAAACGGGTTTGACCCGATCATCCTGTCGGGCAACGATCTGGCCCTCGGCAACGCCGGGGAAACCCATGCCGCCACCAATCCCATTACCAACGCCGAACCGCCGGAACTGGTCGCCGTCGCCGGTCAGCACGGCAACCGGGTCATGACCACGGCCAACTTTCTCGGCATCAAAAACGCCCTCGAAGCTTATCTGGCCGCCCTTGCATCATCTGGCCATGCCCCCACGATAACCAACAGCAGCGCTGACGGCGCCGCGATTGCCGGCGCACCCTATCAATCTTTTGCCGCCTTTTGCTCCGCCCGGCCGGAACCGCAATCACTGCCGAAATTTACGCCGGTACCGGTATCACCGTCCGCCGTCAACCTGCCGTCCCGACTGCTCGCCGCCGGCCGCCACTATGAATACCTGACTCAAACCATCGCCGATCTGGCCGCCGCCTTTGCCGCCGACCTCGCCGCCGATGCCCAAGAAGGCGTACCGGAACCGCTTTACCAGGCACTGGAACAGGAGCGCCGCCTTCGCGACACCGGGCCTTTTACCGTTCTTTACCCCACCATTGCCGCCACCGCCGATGACCTGCTGGAACGAGCCGACCACCCGGTCGGCGATCCGTCCTCGCCGCGATACCGAGCCCTGGCCCTGGCCGGCCGCTACCGGTTGCTGGCCCAACTGACCGCCGCCGTGAACGCCCGGCTGACAACCGGGGTCGAACTGATGACCCGGGGTGAAATTCCCTCCGATTACCGCCGCGACGGCTTCCGCTGCGGTTTCTGCCGCGATTTTGCTCTGGCCCGAATCAGAAGCGGCAATCCGGAACTGGCCGCCGCGCTGGAGGAGATGAAGGAGGAAAGGACGGAGCAACCGGAACGACACTTCGAACTGCTGCCGACGCATCAATCGGCGCCACGCGTGATTGAGGTAACCCCCGACGGCATTCGACACGAGTGGTCGCCGCGACCGGAAAACCCGACCGCCACCCGACGCGAAGTCGATGACTTTCTCCAGAAACACCATTTCGACCCCGTCCATGACGCCATCGTATTTCTGGCGCCGGGCGACTGGCAGCATCCGGTCATTCTCGGCGAATGCTATCATCGGGAATTGCCGTTGACGGTGGTCGAAACCGACCCCAATCTGCTTCGCCAGTTGCTGGAGCGGGGATTGTTTGTGGACCGGCTGCCGCCGGACGCGCTGATCGTCGCCGCCGACACCGCCATAAACCCGAGCTGGCGCCGCCTTTACGACC
>JAQUZV010000077.1 GCA_028691155.1 Victivallales bacterium | reverse complement strand
CCGCGCCACCGGTGGCGCCGGCTTCGGACTGCTGTTTCGACTGTTCATAGATCTGCTGGCCGAACTGCATCAGGTGCTGTTCGATGTCCTGCATGGTCGCCTTCATGCCTTCGGTGTCTTCGGCTTCCAGTTGTTTTTTCAACTTGGCAATGCCGTCTTCGACCGGCTGCTTGACGTCGGCGGGCAATTTGTCGCCGTATTCCTTCAGCTGTTTTTCGGTCTGATAGATCATCGAATCGGCTTTGTTCTTGACTTCGATCTTTTCCTTGGTCTTTTTGTCGGCGTCGGCGTTGGCCTTGGCGTCATCGACCATCCGGTTGATTTCGTCATCGGTCAGCCCGGAGCTGGCGGTGATGGTGATCTTCTGTTCCTTGCCGGTACCCAGATCCTTGGCGGTAACGTGCAGAATCCCGTTGGCATCGATATCGAAAGTCACTTCGATCTGCGGCACGCCGCGCGGTGCGGGGGGAATGCCGTCCAACCGGAACCGGCCGATGCTTTTGTTGTCGCGGGACATTTCGCGTTCTCCCTGCAGCACGTGGATGTCCACGGACGGCTGGGAGTCGACCGCCGTACTGAAGATTTCGCTCTTCCGGGTCGGGATGGTGGTATTGCGTTCGATCAACCGGGTCATCACGCCGCCGAGGGTTTCGATCCCCAGCGACAGCGGGGTGACATCCAGCAGCACCACGTCTTCCACCTGACCGGTGAGGACGCCGCCCTGAATCGCCGCGCCGCAGGCCACCACTTCGTCCGGATTGACGCCTTTATGCGGATCCTTGCTGAAAATGCTTTTCGCCATTTCCTGGACCTTGGGCATCCGGGTCATCCCGCCGACCAGAATTACTTCATTGACGTCGGCCGTGGAAACTCCGGCATCCCGCATACAGTTGTTGCAAGGCTTGCGGGTGCGTTCGATCAGATTGTCGCACAACCGTTCCAGATCGGCACGGGTGATATTCTGGGTCAGGTGGACCGGGCCGCTGGCGTTCATGGAAATGAACGGCAGATTGATTTCGGTTGCCGTACTGGAGGAAAGTTCGATCTTGGCCTTTTCCGCCGCTTCCTTCAGCCGCTGGAGCGCCTGAGCGTCCTTGCGCAGATCGACGCTGTTTTCCTGCTGGAATTTATCCGCCAGCCAGTTGATCATGGCCAGGTCGAAGTTATCGCCGCCGAGGTGGGTATCGCCGTTGGTGGCTTTAACTTCGAACACGCCGTCGCCGATTTCCAGAATCGAAATATCGAAAGTACCGCCGCCGAGGTCGTATACCGCCACGGTTTCATCGGCTTTTTTGTCCAGACCGTAAGCCAGCGAGGCGGCGGTCGGTTCGTTGATGATGCGTTCGACTTCCAGTCCGGCGATTTTACCGGCATCCTTGGTCGCCTGGCGCTGCGAATCATTGAAGTAGGCGGGCACGGTAATGACCGCTTTCTTGATTTCTTCACCCAGATAGGCTTCCGCGTCGGTCTTGAGTTTCTGCAGGATCATGGCGGAAATTTCCGGAGGCGAATAGGTCTTGTCGCCGACCTTGATGTGGGCGTCGCCGTTTTTGGCTTCCACCACTTCATACGGGACCAGCTTCATTTCCTCTTTTACTTCCGCGTATTTCCGGCCCATGAAGCGTTTGACCGAAAAGATGGTGTGGTTCGGATTGGTTACCGCCTGGCGTTTGGCAATCTGACCGACCAGAATCTGGCCGTCTTTGGCAAATGCGACAATCGACGGCGTCGTGCGCATTCCTTCCGCGTTGGGAATCACCTTGGACTCGCCGTGTTCCATTACCGCCATACAGCTGTTGGTTGTTCCCAGGTCAATACCTAAGATTTTACTCATTTTATCATGTCTCCTCGAAAAATAGTTTTGTTTTTTCGTAATTTACGGAAAGCAGATGGCGCAATATCAATGCCAGAAAACACCGTGCTGGTGCGGCGGTGATGTAAGATGTTGTGCTTGATGGTGTTGATAAAATAATATTTTTTTGCGGCGCCCCGCCGGCGATAATGACGCGCCGCCATGTCCCACCTGCGGTGTGACACTGTGTCAAAATGACTCTCTATGGCTGTCCCGGTTATTTCCGGTTCAGTTCTATTCGCACGAGAAGCCCAGTTTTTCCACGGCGGTCCTGGCGGCGGCGAGCTCCGGTCCCGCACTGCCGTCGGCCGGTCTGATATAGACTTTGCCGGTATTCAGATCGACTTCGACTTCCCCGGTGCCGGGCAACTGCTGCAATGCTTCCGTGACCATTCCGGCGCAGTGCCGGCAGGACATTCCGCTTACCTGGAGCACCAGCATTTCTGCTTCCGCCATAACTTTCCTCCTGGAGGTGAGATGATTTTTTATCAGCGAATAAGCGATCAGCGCCAACAAAATCAGACCGCAGATCAACTGTAACGGCGACCCGGCTCCGCCGCCGTGGGGCGGGTGAGGCAATTGTACCGCGTCCGCCGGCAGCAGGGTATAGATTTCGTTGAGCAGCAGGCCCGAGCCGAAGGCAAAGGTTACCAGCGAGACCAGAAACAGCAGGGCGCAACGCCATCCCAGCATCCGGGCAATGGCGGCCAGGCCCGCGGCGTTCGAGGCCGGCCCGGTAATCAGAAAGACCAGCGCGGCGCCCGGTCCCGCGCCTTTGGCCATGAACGCGGCGGCGATGGGAACCGATCCGGAGGAGCAGACGTAAACCGGGATTCCGGCCAGCAGCATCAGGATCATGGCACCGAATCCCGATCCGAGATGGGCTCCGATCCAGCCGTCGGGAATCATTACGGCAATTATTCCGGCAATCGCGATGCCGAGCAGCAGGGCTCCGGCAATGTCGTCGACCAGGGTCAGATAGGAATATTTGAGAATGGCCGGAATGGTTTTTCGAGGTTTTTCCATTCCCAGCGTTGCGGTTTCGCCGGGGTCGGTCTGCTGTTTGCGTCCGCCATAATATTCACAGACGGCGCCGCCGAACAGTCCGGACAGGAAAGCCGAGATCGGACTGTAGACGGCAAATGCCAATCCCAGCAGACTCCAGACCACGAAAATATTGTCGGCTCCGGTCTGCGGCACCGAAATCAGGAACGCCACAATCGCCCCGCGCGAAGCACCGGAGCGCCGGAGCGCCGCCGCCACCGGCAACACTCCGCATGAGCACAGCGGCATCGGCACTCCCAGCAACGCTGCTTTGGCAATGGGAGCCAGTCCCCGACCGCCGAGATGTTTCTTGACAAATGTTTCCGACATGAACGCCGAAATGATCCCGGCGGCCAGAAAACCCAGCAACAATGCCGGGGCCATTTGCAGCAATGTTCCCCAACACGATTGCAGAAAAGCGACCATGAACGTCATAATTTCCCTTTTTCGAGCATTTTCATTGAACATTATTTCCGGTACGAAAACGGCCATATCACAGCGATAATACATGGTGTCGGCGTTATGATCAAGATGATATTGGGGATTACCTGGATTAAATATGTTGATTTTATGCGGCAATGCGGATAATATAATAGGGTTGGGACGTCATTCTGGAATCATAATAACTACTGGGTGAGCTGATGTTCAGATCCCGCGGGCTTTCGTTGAACCAGGCGCTGATGATGGCGTTGCTGCTCTTTTTCGCTCTGGTCATCGGCGGCATCAATTATATCGTCAATAAATGGACGGAGGACAGCTTTGCCCGGTTGCAGCGTGACAACCTGCTGCAGCAGACCGGTATGCTTTTCCGCAGCATCAACGCTTCCATGGAAAACGTTCGTTTCGTTCTGGACGATTATGCCCGATATCCGGCGGTTACCCGGGCCGTCATGCTCCCGAAACCGGATTTGCCCGAACTGGCCCGTTTTATGGACGGACTCTCCATTCTGGGGGAAAAATACCAGATTACCCTGCTCAATTACCGCGGCGAAACTATTTACGCCACCCGTCCGCAGCCCCGGTTCGATTATGCTCGTCTGCCTTGGGTGGCCAAGCTGGCGGAGGGGGAGGAGAGCCATTACGACGAGATCAGTTCGGACGGGAAATCCTTTTATTTCCGCATTGCCGTTCCGGTATGCTGCAACGGGCACAGTGAAGGTATTCTGGTGGCGGAAATGCCGGTATCGCTGTGGAGCCGGCGTTTTCGTAACGGGATTATCCCCGACAACAGCTATATGAAATTGGTCTACAAACACCGGGTGATTGCTTCCTTCGGTCGACAGGCGGCATCGCCATATCAGGAAGTCAATCTGGGGCGGACCGGAATCCGGGTGCAGTATCATGGCGATTTCAGCGCGTTGGAAAGGAATCGCGAAGTTCTTACCGTTATGCTGTCTTCGACCCTGCTCGTTTTGTTTTTCCTGCTCTGCCTGGCCGCGTTTCTCCTGATTCACTACGGTTTCGCCAAATCGCTGAGTGAATTGCGTTCCTTTGCCCACCGGCTGGCGGTGTCCCACAACGGAGCTCCGGTGCCGGCAAACCAGAAGATCACCGAATTGCGGCAACTGGCGGTCGACTTCAACGAAATGGGCGAACGCATTGCCGCCCGGGAGACGGCGTTGCGGGAGGCCAAGACGTCGCTGGAACAGGAAGTGGCGGCGCGCACCGCCGAGTTGCGGCATGAACTGGCGGAAAAGCAACGGACCGAGGCCGAATTGCGACGCATGCACGAAGAACTCGAGGATCGGGTCAGATCCCGTACCGTCGAACTGGAAAAGACCAATGCCGAGTTGCAGACGGCCTTGCGGGAACTGGCCGATACCCAGGGAGCGCTGCTGCAGACGGAAAAGATGGCCTCCATCGGGCAACTGGCGGCCGGGATTGCCCATGAAATCAATAATCCGGCCGGGTTTGTTATCGGCAATCTGCAGACGCTGGCCCAATATGTCCGGGACCTCGGCACGGCCGTCGATGCCTATGCCGCCGCTTTTCCCGAACCAGGAACTTCGCCGGACGAAATTGCGGTACGGCGGGAAAAACTTGCCGTCGTGCTGGAAAAGCTCCAGTTGCCGGTGATTCGCCAGGATCTCGACGCTTTGCTGGCCGATGCCACGGAAGGTATGCGGCGTATTACCCGGATTGTGACTTCACTCAAGGATTTTTCCCATCACGACGATCAGGATGTGGAGGAATTCGATCTCAACCGCCTGCTGGATCAGACGTTGGATGTCGCCGCCGCCGAATTGAAATACAAAGCGAAGGTGATTCGGGAATACGGCGACATTCCCCTGGTTGCCGCCTATATCGGCCAGATTGCCCAGGTTATCATGAATCTGCTGGTCAATGCGGGACAGGCCATTGACAAATATGGTGAAATCCGGCTTCGCACCTGGAGCGAAGGGGATTTTGTTTTTTTCTCCATCGGCGACAACGGTTGTGGGATTTCACCCGAAAATCTCATGCGTATTTTCGATCCGTTTTTTACCACGAAACCGGTTGGGGTCGGGACTGGATTGGGACTGAATATCGTTTATAATTACGTCAAATCCAACCGGGGCGAAGTTACGGTCAGCAGTGACGTCGGCGTCGGTACGGTATTTACCGTGAAACTGCCCCGGGCGGCCGAATGAATCCGGTCCGCCGTCCGTACCGTCGCCGGCTTTTTCCCCGAACGGCCGGCGGCAATTATGGGAGCGGATATCCCGATCATGTCCCGGTCCCGGTCCCCGGGCGGTTTTATCCATCGCTTTCCGGAATGGATAAAGGAGATATTCGATGATGCGGCGTTGTCCGCATTTGATTTCCGCCTGCTCCGACGAGGTATGGTGACCCATTCTCGTCGGGGCGTCGCCCAGGCATAACTCTCCCGCATTCGTGACCAATCTCAATTTACGGAAACATCGGGACACTACCCGTTTGCCCGGATGTCAAAATGGTTTTTAATGGTATTGTTTTTTTACTTCACGTTTCAACTGTTTTGTACAAAATAGGAGTTTGGCGTTGCCGATAATGGCGATTTCCTCCGCTATATGAAATTGGGGGAAAAGCCATGCTCATTCAAGGTGAATTGGCCATTGCCGGATCAACAGCCGGCGGAATATCAACGGCGATTCTTTTCCCAGTCGCTCAATTACTGGGAGTTTCTGGAACAGGAAAACCATCATGTCTGGCATTCTTCCGCGCATATTTTGGGGAATCTCGGGAAGAAGATAAATTGTTTCTGGTTCAGCAGGAAAAATTTCCCTTCAAATGTGCCAACCTGCCGTATTTTCTGGTTCAATATTTGGCTCTGGGCTTTATTTTTATGATGTTGGATTCCCGGTAATGATGGTATTTTCTGGCGACATTGCCGGCTTTTTCATTATTTTTGCCGGCTATATCGGGATTATTTCTATGGGTGGAAAAGGGCGGTACGATCCGCTGATGGTTGTTGGAATCGGAGCCATAGTTTTTCTGGTGTTGCTGCTTGCCGGTTCAGCCAAACGACAATATGTTTATTGGTTCGGTTATGCATTTGTCTTACAAATAATATTGATCTGGTGGGTGTTGAAACGATTGACCTTAAAATGGTGGATAATTCTTTCTATTGGTAGTACAATTGCCGTTATCGGCGTCGGAATGACACGAATCGCTTCCCATGATGTCGAAAAGA
Organism: Victivallales bacterium; assembly: GCA_028691155.1. Taxonomy (GTDB): domain Bacteria; phylum Verrucomicrobiota; class Lentisphaeria; order Victivallales; family SZUA-371; genus SZUA-371. Next base: position 2,022 of record JAQUZV010000077.1, on the reverse strand, counting down.
AAGCCGTGAGAGAGACTTCGCTTCATGCGCTTTATTATAGCATCTTGATGCATACCGGGCAAAAGGTCGAACTTGTCCGGCAATTGTCGTTACCGGAAGAGAGTGTAAAATGTATCTGGTATGCCTATGGGGCTCCGCCGGAAATACAGAAAATCTTCCAGAAAATCAATGTTACGCCATGGGATGTGTGTCGGGCTATATATCTGGACCCGGTCGCTTTTATCAAGCTTAATCGGGAAAATATGAAATATCTGGGCAATTTCTATTGCCCTTTGGGGATGATTCAAAATCAGCAGCGCTGGATTGAAATGACCGCCCGGGGACGATAAGTTTTTTGTGACGAAACGCCGAATCGCGGTGATGCCGGGAGCGGTGGTGATATCGGGAGAAGGGGATTCCGTTTCAACCTATCTTTTCTTTGCCTCTTCACCATAATTTGTGGGTGGTAGAACCGATAATTGAGCTCAAATGATTTGACTGTTGGAAAAAGTAACGGAAAGATTTCGCCGGAAATAAAGAGTTACCGCAACCCATAAATTTCCATGAAGCTCCTTTTCCCTTGGTCGGCAGTTGACAGGAGCGGTCGGCGGCATTATCGTTTTTCAAAACATGTTTGGAGAAAACCATATGACCGCATCCATCAAATTCAATCCGCAAAAACTGGCCAAGCTTAACGACCCCGAACGGGTGGCCATGATTAATCCCGACCTTATCTGGGAGACGCTTCAATTGACAACTCCCCGGGTGCTGATCGACATCGGCGCCGGAACCGGGATCTTTGCCCGTAATTTTGCCGCCAGAATGCCGGACGGCATGATTTATGCCTGTGATTCCTCGCCGGTAATGGCCGCGTGGATGCAGGAAAATCTGACGGAGGAGAATATTGCGGCCCTGCTTTCCGCCGAATCCGCCGTCCCGCTGGAGAATGAAATCGCTGACTTGGTTTACATGATTACGGTCCATCACGAACTGACAAAACCGGAACAACTGCTCTCAGAAGCTTATCGGCTGCTCAAGCCAGGCGGCAAAGCCGCTCTGATCGACTGGCGGAAAGGAGCCGTGTCCATCGGGCCGCGGGACGAAATCCGGGTGCCGGAAGAAGTGGTTGCGGCGCAACTCCAACAGGCCGGTTTCCGCCATGTGTGCCGTTATGAGGTTCTGCCGAACCATTTTCTGATCGTCGGAGAAAAATAGTCGCCTGCATGGCGGTTCCGGCGGAGACGCTAGGCTCGAGCCCTGTCGTCCGGAGTCGGATGGTCAGCGGCCATAACCACCGTGGCGACATCGGAAACGGAAGTTTCCGGCACCGGCGGCCGGCGATTTTTCCGCTTCGCCCGGACCAGACGATAAACGGTGAGAACCATGCCGATAAGGCAGATGGTCATCAGAATCAAATAGACATTTTTCATCCCATAGATGAAGACATCGTCGCGCCCGCGGATATAGTCGGCGACATTATGCCCGATCTTGCGGCTCATGAAGCCGTAAAGCAGTGTGGTCGAAAGGACGACGCCGACGTACTGGCCAAGATTGCGTACCCACGCGTTGAGTCCGCCGCCGATGCCCAGCTTGTTTGGAGGACAGGAGGACATGACCAGTGAATTGTTGGCCGGTTGAAAGAGCGCTTGTCCCACCGCCATGAGCCCCAGAAACAATACGCTGAACCAAAGCGGCGAAGCGAGGCCCAAATGTGACATGAGCAGAAAACTGGCGCTCATAATCAGCAAGCCGATCAGGGTAAGAATTTCCGCGCCGATCCGGTCCGCCAGCATCCCGCAAAAGGCGGCAAGGAGGGCGATGATAACCGGGGCGGTCATCATCAGGATTCCCGCCGTGGACGGTGAAAGCTTCAGCGTTTCCTGAAAATAAAACGGGAACAGCAGCGTATAGGAGGAGATGCAGACGAACGAGATGAACGCGCAGACCAGACTCAGCGAAAATAACCCGTTGCGAAACAGGCCGATATGAAGCAGCGGCTCCCCGGTCCGGCTTTCGAGCAGGATAAAAAGGCCGATGATAACC